>CAZZWJ010000038.1:0-14237 GCA_964657875.1 uncultured Solirubrobacteraceae bacterium | reverse complement strand
GAGCACGTCCAGGCGCCCGTAGGTGTCGACGGCCGTCTGCATCATCTTGGCCAGATCGGCGGCCTGGGAGACATCGGCCTCAACCCCGACGGCGTGTCCGCCGGCCGCCTGCACCTTCTCGATCAACGCGGTCGTCTCCTCGGGATGGGCGACGTAGTCGATCACGACGTTCGCCCCCTCAGCGGCCGCGGCGAGCACGATCGCCTCCCCGATACCGCTGTTGCCGCCGGTCACGACGATCGTTTTTCCTGACAGCAGCATGCGCGCTCCCGATCTCGAGGTTCGTTGCGTTCGGTCCCGTCCGGGACGCTACCGCGGCGGCCAAGCGCCACGGCGATCCGCCCGGGTACCGTGTCAGACTCGCCCCCATGCCGCGCATCGAGGATTACGCCGTGATCGGGGACCTGCAGTCGGCCGCGCTGGTCAGCACCGCCGGCTCGATCGACTGGCTGTGCCTGCCCCGCTTTGACTCCCCGGCGTGCTTCGCCGCGCTCCTGGACACCCCGGAGGCCGGCCACTGGCAGATCGCGCCCGCCGCCGGGGGCAGCTGCACGAGCCGCCGATACGTCGAGAACACCCTCATCCTGCAGACCGATTGGACGACACCGGAGGGCACGGTGCGGATCACGGATTTCATGCCGCCTCGCGGGCACGCGCCCGACGTCGTGCGCATCGTCGAGGGGATCAGCGGCCGCGTCCCGGTGCGCTCCAGCCTGCGCCTGCGCTTCGACTACGGCCGGGTGGTGCCGTGGGTGCGACACCACGCCGATCAGACGATCGCGGTCGCGGGCCCCGACTCCGTGCGGCTGCGCACCCCGGTGCCCAGCGAGGGGCGGGAGTGGGCCACCGTCTCGGAGTTCACGGTCGGAGCCGGGGACCGGGTGCCGTTCGTCCTCACCTGGCATCCCAGCTACGAGCGGGCGCCCGGGATCGTCGACCCCGAGCAGGCCCTGGCCGACACCGCGGGCTTCTGGACCGACTGGGTCTCCAGCGGCACGCCGATCACCGGCCCCTACCGCGACGCCGTCGTCCGGTCGCTGCTCACCCTCAAGACGCTCACCGATCACCGCACCGGCGGGATCGTGGCCGCCGTCACCACATCACTTCCCGAGCAGCTCGGAGGCCCGCGCAACTGGGACTACCGCTACTGCTGGCTGCGCGACTCGACCTCGACCCTGCAGGCGCTGCTCGCCGCCGGATATCACAAGGAGGCCAAGGCGTGGCGTGAGTGGCTGCTGCGGGCGGTCGCCGGCGACCCGGCGGATCTGCAGATCATGTACGCCCTGGACGGCACCCGGCGCCTCCCCGAGGCCGAGCTGGGGTGGCTGGCGGGCTATGAGAACTCAAAGCCGGTCCGCACCGGCAACGCCGCCTCCGATCAGCTCCAGCTCGACGTCTGGGGGGAGACGCTCGACGGACTCTCGTTGGCTCGCAATGCCGGGATCAGCGCTCACGACGACGCCTGGGACCTGCAGCTCGCGCTCATGGATCACCTGGAGGGCAACTGGGATCAGCCCGACAACGGACTCTGGGAGATGCGGGGCGCGCGCCGGCACTTCACCCACTCCAAGGTCATGGCGTGGGTCGGAACCGATCGCATGGTGAGGGCGATCCGCGGCCACCGGGACCTCTCCGGCCCCGCCGATCGGTGGGAGAAGCTGCGCGACGAGATCCACGCCGATGTCCTCGCCCACGGCTTCGACGCCGGCCGACAGACCTTCACCCAGTCCTATGACTCCCCGGCGTTGGACGCCAGCCTGCTGCTGATCCCGCGCGTCGGGTTCCTGGCGCCCACCGACCCCCGGGTCCTGGGCACGATCGCCGCCATCCAGAAGGACCTCACCGAGGACGGGTTCGTCAAGCGCTATGAGACGACCGACTCCGGTGACGGCCTCACCGGGGGCGAGGGAATGTTCCTCGCCTGCTCGTTCTGGCTCGTCGACGCCCTGCACCTCGCCGGGCAGACCACCGAGGCCACGCAGCTCTTCACCCGCCTGCTCGCGCTGCGCAACGACGTCGGCCTGCTCAGTGAGGAATGGGACCCCAAGGCGGGACGTCAACTGGGCAACACCCCCCAGGCGTTCAGTCACTTCCCGCTGGTCACGAGCGCCCTCGCGCTTCAGCACGGGCAGCCGCAGTTCAGCGACCAGCCCATCGCCCCGACTGCCTGATCGCGCGCGGCCGATCGGCCGTCGTCGGAGCCCGTCAACGCCCGCGACCAAGCGGGTGGCCCATTCCCCCCGACCGTCACCGTCGCGGTGCGGCTCGCTTCCCAAGCGGCCACGGTCTCCCGCGCCCGGGGAGATAGTTGCGGCGGCAATAAACATAGTTGCAGGCGAAATTACGTGTCGTTGATCACACGACGGACCGCCGCTCCACATATTGGCTTTTTATTGAACCGGTGTGTTAAGTTGGCCGTACTAAAACCAATGACTTATTTCAAAGCCCCCATCCAAGCGCTCTGCGCCGCCGTCGCGATCCTCCTGATCGCGGCCTCGATCTCAGCCCCGGCCGCCCGCGCCGCTGACCACGCCAACGTCGTCGGCGGCACCGTCGCCGCCCAGGGGTCGCTGCCCTCGATGGCCTACATCAGCACCCTGTTCGCCGACGGCACGGGGGAGACCTGCTCGGGCACCGTCGTCGCGCCGACGCTCATCCTCACCGCCGCCCACTGCGTGGAGAGCCTCACCACCGGAGTGCCCTACCCGGCGGCTTCGTTTCAGATCACCACCGGCCTGGCGAACGCCAACGCGGCCCAGGGCGGCTGGTCCTCGGGCGTCAGCCACGTCTACGTCAACCCCAACTTCCACATCGGCAGCGAGTCGGGCGACGCCGCGCTGCTGCAGCTGAGCACGCCGACCGGCGCGCCGGTGGTGGCCCTCGCCACTGCCGCCCAGGCCGCGCAGCTCGGAACCGGCACGACCGGCATCCTCGCCGGCTGGGGCAAGACCAGCGCGACCGACACCGGTGCGCTCAACCTGCTGCGCGACGCCCAGCAGACCGTGCTCGATCTCTCGGCCTGCTCGGCCGCCTGGGGCCAGGCCTTCGACCCCACCACTCAGCTGTGCGCGCTCAACTCGGCGCAGACCGCCGGCGCCTGCCAGGGCGACAGCGGCGGCGCGCTGCTGGCCAACGCCGGCGGCACCACGGTCGAGCTTGGTGTCACGATCTTCGTCGCCCAGGGTTGCACGACGACGACGCCCACCGTCTACACCAGCGCGACCGCGATCGACGGCTGGGTGCAGTCGATGATCGCCGCCCAGCCCGCCCAGAGCTCCGTCGCCCAGACCCAGCCTGCGGTCGCCGCCACGCTGCACAAGGCCCACCATCGCCACACCGGGCGCCGGCGCCACCGCGCCTAGACGAACCCCGGCCACCAGGCCCTCACCGCCGCGGCGCGGTCAGCTCACCCCAGCCAACGCGCCCCGACGGCGGAGCCCCGTCCACGCTTCATTCGGGTCAGCCCCGGAGCCGCCGACCTCCGACTGAAGCGCTCTCACCGCCGCGAGATGCTTCAGAACCTCTTCGGCCCTTGACACGGTCTTGCGAGAGACCCGTCGTAGAACCTCCAGCGTCCCGACATTCGACGCCCGGAGAGTTCGATGAAGCCCTCTGTCCTCGCAGCCCCCGACCGATCATCCATGAGGCCGGCTCCATGAGCACGACCGTCGCCCCGCCCCGACCCCGCCGTCTCGCCCCGTCGCAGCCACCACCACATCGGTCACGCACGCGCGGGTGGCTGCTCGGCTCCGCGGAGGATCCGAGCTGGACGCGGCCGGCCCTGCTCACGCTGCTGATCGTCACCGCGATCGCCTACATCTGGAACCTCAGCGCCTCCGGCGACGCCAACAGCTTCTACGCGGCCGCCGTCCAGGCGGGCACCAAGAGCTGGAAGGCGTTCTTCTTCGGTTCCCTGGACTCCTCGAGCTTCATCACCGTCGACAAGACCCCCGGCTCGCTGTGGATCATGGAGCTGTCGGGTCGGATCTTCGGCTTCAGCAGCCTGAGCATGCTCATCCCCGAGGTCCTCGAGGGGCTCATCGCGGTCACCCTGCTCTACGCCGGGGTCAAGCGCTGGTTCGGCGCCCCGGCCGGCCTGCTCGCCGGCACGCTGCTCGCGCTCACGCCCGTCGCGGCGTTGATGTTCCGCTTCAACAACCCCGACGCGGAGCTCGTCTGCCTGCTCGTCGCCGCCGCCTACTGCCTCGTGCGGGCGCTCGAGCGCGCGTCGATGCGGTGGATGATCGCCGTCGGGACGCTCGTCGGCTTCGCGTTTCTGGCCAAGATGGCCCAGGCGCTGCTCGTCGTCCCGGCGTTCGCGCTGGTCTACGTGGTCGCCGCGCCGACCGGCCTGCGTCGCCGCGTCACCCAGCTGCTCGCCGGTGGGGCGGCGATCGTCGTCGCCTCCGGTTGGTGGGTGGCGATCGTCGCGCTGTGGCCGGCGGCGTCGCGGCCGATGATCGACGGCTCGTCGGACAACAGCATCCTCAACCTGATCGTCGGCTACAACGGCCTCGGCCGGATCTTCGGTAGTGGCGGTGGCGGGGGCGGTGGCGCGAGCTTCAGCGGCTCGACCGGCGCGCTGCGGCTGTTCAACAACCTGATGGGCGGTCAGGCGTCGTGGCTGCTGCCGGCGGCGCTGATCGGGCTCGTCGCCGGGCTCTGGAGCACCCGGCGGGCCCCCCGCACCGACCGGACGCGCGCGGCGCTGCTGCTGTGGGGCGGCTGGCTGATCGTCAGCGGGCTCGTGTTCAGCTACGGCAGCGGCGTCATCCACACCTACTACACCGTCGCCCTCGCCCCCGCGATCGCCGGACTGGTCGCGATCGCCTCCGTCACGCTGTGGCGGGCGCGCCGCTCGATCGACGCCCGCGTGATCATGGCCGTCGGGGTGGGGGGGACCGCTGCCTGGGCCTGGGTGCTGTTGGACCGCACCCCGCACTGGCTGCCGTGGCTGCGCTGGCTGGTCGTCGTCGCCGGAGTGGCGGCGGTCGCCGGGGTGCTCATCCTCGCCGGCCGCGATCGCCTCGGCCGCGGTGTCGGATCAGCGCTGGTGACCGTGGTCGCGATCGCCTGCCTCGCGGGACCGATCGCCTACACGGCGCAGACGCTGAGCACCGCCCACACCGGTTCGATCCCGAGCGCGGGCCCGAGCACGAGCACCGGTGGGTTCGGGGCGGGGGGGATCCCGGGGCAGACGGGTGGCGGTGGGGGCGGTCAGACCCAGACCAGCCGCGCGCTCGCCAGGGCCCTGGTGACCGGGAGCAGTCACTACCGCTGGGTGGCGGCCACCTCGGGCTCTCAGTCGGCGGCCTCCCTGGAGCTCGCGACCGGCGGCAAGCCGGTGATGGCGATCGGCGGCTTCAGCAATCAGGGTGGGAACCTCACGCTCGCCCAGTTCAAGGCGTACGTCGCCCGCGGTGAGATCCACTACTACATCCCCGGCACGATGGGTGGGGGCGGGGCTCGGTTCACGGGCTCAGGTGCGCCGGGTGGATTGTCCGCGGCTCGGTCGTCGGCGGCTCGCCAGGCGTTCGCCGGGGGCGGACGCGGTGGGGCGCCGTCGCGCGCCGGTGGGGTGCCGTCAGGAGCGGGCGGGCGTCGGGGCGCCGCTCAGAGCAGCGCCATCGCCAGCTGGGTCAAGGCGCACTACAAGAGCGTGACGATCGGCGGTGAGACGGTCTATGACCTGACCCAGGCCAAGTAGCCGAGCGGCCGCCCGGGATGCCGAGGCGACGGGGATCACCGACGAATCCCCGTCGCACCGCGCGGCTGTGATGGCCACGGCGTAGGGGCTCGCCGACACAGGGAGGAAAGTGGTCTGACCACTCACCGCGCCGAGAGCATCTGCCCCGTGAGCTCGAGATGCTCGCGCATGAGCCGGCCCGCGGGCTCGGCGTCGCGGAGGATGACGGCATCGAGGATCAGGCGGTGGGCGGCGAGGGAGCGGGGCGGCTGCCCGTCACGGCGCAGTGACGCCGCGGCGATCTGCGCGGTCCCGTCGGCGAGTGAGCCGAGCAGGTCGTCGAGCAGTGGATTGCGGGCGGCGGCGAGGATCGCGGCGTGAAAGCGGCGGTCGCCCTCGATCCCCGCCTCACCGTCGCCGATCGCCGCCTCCATCGCCCGCACCGCCTCCACCATGCGCGCGAGATCCTGGTCGTCGCGCCGCGCCGCGGCAAGCTCCGCGGCCAGTGCCTCCAGGGCGTTTCGCACCTCTCCGAGCGCCGGCAGCTGGGGATTGGCGCGCGCGAGCTCGGCGGCGATCGGCGGGATCGTCTCCGCGGGCGAGCGCAGCAGGTAGATCCCGTTGCCGTGCTGGACCTCGATCATGCCCTCGATGCGCAGGGCGGTGAGCGCCTCGCGCAGCGACGTGCGGCTCACCCCCAGGCGGCGGGCGAGCTCACGCTCGGCGGGGAGGCGATCGCCGGCGTCGAGTCCCGCGGCCAGGGCCAGCTCGCGGATGCGCATGGCGGTGCTCGCGAAGACCGGCGCGCGGGGCTGTCGACGACGCTCGGTGGTGCTCACGGCGACGGGATCGTAGTGCTCTGAGGCCTCCGTGCCGAGGCCTGAAACCAAATCTCATCCGCGTGGCGAAGCGCTGGTCGGTCCAACTTCGCCCAGTGGACATACCACTGGCCTCACCGCGTCTGGATGATCCCCTTCGTCCCCGGTGCCGTCCTCCGGCAGCCCCGACGCATCCGGCCAACCGGGATCTCAGCTCGTGGATCACGACCTCCCCCAGACCATCGACCTGCTGCGCCACGCCCGCCTCGCCGGCGGGGAGACGGTCGATGTGCGACTCGACGGCGGCCTCGTCGTCGACGTCGCCGCGGCGGGTTCGCTCCCGGTCACCGATCCCGGCGCGACGTTCGATCTCGACGGCTGGCTGCTGCTCGGCGCCGCCGCCGAGCCCCACGCCCACCTGGACAAGGCGCTCACCTTCGATCTGATCCAGCCGCCACTGGGGGATCTGCATTCGGCGGTCGCCGCCTGGGTCGCCTATGCGGCGACGATGACCGTCGAGTCGATCGTCACGCGGGCGCGCACGCAGGCGCTGACCATGCTCGCCAACGGCATCACTGCCATCCGCACCCACGTCGACGTCCACCCCGGCTTCGCGACGCGCAGCGCCGAGGCGCTCATCGCGTTGCGGCCCGAGCTCGAGGGGCTGATCGACGTCGAGGTCGTGGCGCTGTCCAGTCCGCGGGCGTCGGTCGCCGACATCGAGGCGGCCCTCGACCTCGGCGTCGACCTCGTCGGCGGCGCCCCCCACATGGCCGACGATCCCGAAGCGGAGGTGCAGCGGCTCGTGGAGATCGCCGAGCGCCGCGGGCTCGGGATCGATCTCCACACCGACGAGAACCTCGACGGTCCGCTCACGCTCGGTCACTACGCGCGCCGCGTGCGGGACCTGCCGCGCGACCGTCAGTACTCGGCCAGCCACTGCGTCCGGCTGGGCACGTTGGCGGCCCAGCCGCTCGCCGAGATCGTCGCCGACGTCCTCGCCGCCGACGTCGGGGTGATCTCGCTGCCGATCACCAACCTCTACCTGCAGGGGTGGCAGCATCCGTCGCTCACCCCCCGGGGCCTGACCGCGCTGCGGGCGCTCATCGACGCGGGCGTGCGGGTCGGCGCCGGTGCCGACAACGTCCAGGACCCGTTCAACCCGGTCGGGCGCAGCGACGCCTTCGAGACCGCCTCGCTGCTCGTCACCGCCGGGCACCTCACACCCGACGAGGCATGGGATCTGGTGAGCGCCGGCGCCCGCTCGGTGATGGGGCTGCCCGCCGCCGGTCCCCACGTCGGAGCGCACGCCGAGCTGCTCGCGGTGCGCGCCCACAGCCTCACCGAGGCGATCGCCACCGCGCCCGCCGATCGGCTCGTGATCCACGCGGGGCGACTCGTCTCCCGATCCGAGCTGCACCGCAGCATCGCCGCGCCCGTCCTGCTCACCACCCACCGGGGTCTTTAGATGTCCGCCACCCAGCTCACCGGCGTCACCCACGCGCAGGCCACGAAGGTGCTGCTCGACTTCGCCGCCACCGAGATGACCTTTCCCAACGGGACCGTCGCGCTGCACGACGTCGATCTCACCGTCAGCCGCGGCGAATTCGTCACCGTGGTCGGCCCCTCGGGCTGCGGCAAGTCGACGCTGCTGCGGATCGCCTCGGGCCTGGAGCGCGCGTCGAGCGGGACCGCGGCGGTCCACACCGAGCAGGTCGGCTACGTGTTTCAGGACGCCACCCTGCTGCCCTGGCGCACGGTCGCCGCCAACGTCGAGCTGATCGCCGAGCTGAAGGGGATCCCGCGCGCCGAACGCGCCGAGAAGGCGGCCAAGGTGATCGAGCTCGTCGGCCTCTCGGGGTTTGAGGACAACCTCCCCAAGCAGCTCTCCGGCGGCATGAAGATGCGCACCAGCGTCGCCCGGTCGCTGATGATGGACCCGGAGCTCTTCCTCTTCGACGAGCCCTTCGGGGCGCTGGATGAGATCACCCGCGAGCGGCTCAACGACGAGCTGCTGCGACTGTTCGTCGCCCAGCGCTTCGCCGGTCTCTTCATCACCCACTCGGTGTCGGAGGCGGTCTACCTCTCCACCCGGGTGGTCGTCATGTCCGGCCGGCCGGGAACCGTGGTCGCGGTCTTCGACGTGCCGTTTGAGATGCCGCGCGATCCCGACATCCGCTTCACCCCCGAGTTCGCCGAGCTCGTGGGCAAGGTCTCGCACGCCCTCCGGGAGGCACACAGCTGATGGCGGTTCAAGGCTCGGCCCCGACGGCGCCCGCGGTCGCCCGCACGCTCGCGTTCCGTTCCTCACGGATTCGGCTCAGCGGCTGGAAGGCGATCGCCGTGCTCGCGCTGCTCGTCGGCGTCTGGTACCTGGAGGCGTCGCACTACTCCCATCGCCATCTCGGCTTCCTCGTGCCCTATCCCCACCAGGTGTGGACGCTCGGCTTCGCCGATTCCGCGTCCCGGGCGGCGATCGTCTCGGCGCTCGGCAACTCCGTCGAGGTGGTGTTCACGGGGCTCGCGATCGCGATCGTCATCGGCGTCGTCTGGGCGATGGTGATGGCCCAGGCGAAATGGGCCGAGCAGGCGATGTTCCCCTACGCGGTCGTCCTGCAGTGCGTGCCGATCCTCGCCCTCGTCCCCCTGATCGGCGCCCTCGACGGGTACGGATTCAAGGCGCGGGTCGTCGTCACCGTGATGATCGCCCTGTTTCCGATGGTGGCCAACACGCTGTTCGGGCTGCAGTCGATCGACAAGGGCCAGCGGGAGCTCTTTCAGCTGAGCGGCGCCGGCCGGCTGACGATGCTGCGCAAGCTGCAGCTGCCGGCGGCGATGCCGTCGATCTTCGTGGGGCTGCGCACGTCCGCGGGACTGTCGGTGATCGGGGCGATCGTCGGCGATCAGTTCTTTCAGCGCGGCACCCCCGGGCTCGGCGTCCTCATCGAGGTCGACAACTCGCGGCTGCTCGGACCCCAGATGTACGCGGCGATCCTCACCGCCTCGGCGCTCGGCGTCGCCATCTTCCTCGTCTTCGGGCTGCTGGGGCGCCTCGCCGTCGGGCGCTGGCATGACTTCACCTGAGCGCCCCGCCCACCTGTCATCTGCCGTCGCGAACCTCGCCATCGAACAAGGGAACCCATGCGTAGCCGAATCCGATTGACAGCCGTCGCCGCCGCGGCCTCCGCGGTGGCGGTGGCGGTCGGCGCCTGTGGCTCGAGCTCATCGTCGTCGACGAGCTCGACCGCCGCGGCCGCCTCCTCCAGCGCGGCGGCGGGCGCCACCGGCAAGAAGGTCGATCTCGCCGGCGTCTGTCCGTCGACGGTTGTCGTCCAGACGGACTGGAACCCGGAGGCCGACCACGGCCACCTCTATGAGATGCTCGGACCGAACCCGACGATCAACACGGGTCAGAAGAGCGTCACCAGCGACCTCTACGCCAACGGGCAGCCGACCGGGGTCAAGCTGCAGATCCGCTCCGGCGGCCCGGCGATCGGCTACTCGACGGTGAGCGCGCAGATGTATGAGGACAAGTCGATCACGCTCGGCTACGTGAACACCGACGAGGCGATCGAGTACTCGGGCAAGCTCCCCACGACGGCGGTGTTCGCCGAGAACAACGTCTCGCCGCAGATCGTGATGTGGGACCCCAAGACCTATCCGGGGGTGAGCACGATCAAGCAGCTCGGTCAGGCGCTCAAGGCCAAGAAGGGGGTCGTCTACTACTTCGCCGGCGCGGCGTACATGAACTACCTCACCGGCTCGGGCCTGCTGTCGACGTCGGAGACCGACGGCAGCTACAACGGCACCCCGTCGCAGTTCGTCGAGAGCCAGGGCAAGGACGCCCAGCAGGCGTTCGCCACCGCCGAGCCCTACGTCTACTCCCACGAGGTGCAGGCCTGGGACAAGCCGCTGAAGTACCAGCTGATCTCCTCGACCGGCTGGCAGCCCTACCCGGAGCCGATGTCGGTGCGGACCGGCGACCTCGCGAAGCTGACGCCGTGTCTGAAGAAGCTCGTGCCGGTCCTGCAGCAGGCCGACGTCGACTACCTCAAGGATCCGACGCCGACCAACAAGCTGATCGACACCCTGGTCAGCAAGTACAACAACGGCTGGACCTATGACCTGAAGGTCGGTGACTACGCGGCGTCGACGTACAAGAAGCTGCACCTCGCCTCCGATGCCGGTCACGCCTACGTGGGGTCGATGAGCGCCCCCCGGGTGGCGAAGCTGATCAAGCTCGCGACGCCGATCTTCGCCAAGGCGAAGGGGGCATCGGTGAAGAGCGGACTCACCCCCGGGGACCTGTTCACGAACAAGTTCCTCAGTCACAAGATCGGACTCGGTTACTGACACGCCGATCCGGCCGGCTCGGCCCGCCACCCGGCGGACCGAGCCACCGTGACCCCATGACCATGCCCACGAAGCCCCGCGACGCGATCGACGCCCTGTACCACGAGCTGTGCGGGCTCGTGGGCGAGGCGGGGGTGAGCCGCGAGCTGCGAGCGCGGGAGCGTGCCTCGGTCGACGCCGCGACGATGTCGCCGATCATCTCCGAGCAGCTGCCGCTCGGCCACGCGGATCTCGTCGCGTTCCCGGCGAGCGCGGAGCAGATCGCCGCGGTGCTCGCGGCCGCCTATCGCCACCGGGTGCCGGTGACGCCGCGTGGCAAGGGGACGGGCAACTACGGCCAGGGCATCCCGATGCACGGCGGCCTCGTCCTCGACACGAGCCGCGCCCGCGCGGTCATCGCCGTCGACGACGGGCTGATCACCGCCGAGTCCGGCACCACCATGAACGCCCTGGAGCAGGCCGCCCACGCGACCGGACAGCAGCTGTGGATGTACCCGTCGACGGCCCAGAGCACGATCGGCGGCTTTCTCTCCGGCGGTTCCGGGGGGACGGGATCGATCCGTCACGGCTCCAACTGGATGGGCTTCGTCACCGCGCTGGACATCGCGCTCCCCGGTCCCGAGCCGACGCTCGTCCACGTCGAGGGCGACGCCGCGCAGACCTTCGTGCACACCTACGGGACCGCGGGCGTGATCGCCCGCGCCCGCGTCCGCCTCGAGCCCGCGCAGGCGTGGCGCTCCCTCTACGCCGGCTTCGCCGATTACCCATCCGCGCAGGCGGCGCTGCGGCGCCTCTCGGTCCTGGAGCCGCTGCCGCGGCTCGTCTCCGCCGATCCGGCACCGATCGCCGGCAAGCTGCCCGAGGACGCGGCGATCCCGGCCGGTCAGGCGTCGCTGCGCGCGATCCTCGACGCGGCGACGCTGGACGCGGCCGGCGACATCATCGAGCGCACGGGCGGGATCGTCACCGACGTCCGAGACGGCGCCCGGCACACGCTGAAGCTGTCGATGCTCTCCTACAACCACCCGATCTACTGGCTGCAGCGAAACAGCCCCGAGGAGACGTGGTTTCACGTCGAGGTCGGCGGCGATGCGCTCATCGACCGCCTCGACGAGCTGCTCGAGGTCTACCCCGGGGGGCTCCTGCACATCGAGGCCGCCCACCGGTCCCCGATCGGCATGATCACCGCGCCCTACCGCTCGGCGGCCGACGTGTACGCCGGCTACCCGGCGATGCGGGCGCTCGGCGTGCGCGTCCACAGCCCCCACCAGTGGTACGTCGACCACGGCGTCGAGGAGCTGATCGCGCTCAAGGCGCGCACCGACCCGACGGGCCTGCTCAACCCCGGGAAGGTGGGGGCGCCGGCGTCGGTGGTCACCGGGGGCTCGACCGCCTCCGCACAGCCGTCCGGCCACGTCATGGATCAGGCCGCCGCGTCGTGAGCCGGGCGCTCGCGGAGCTGTCGGGCCCCGCGGTGGCCGCGCGGATGGACGCCGACTCGATCGTCGTCGTGCCCACCGGCGCGATCGAACACCACGGCCCCCACCTGCCGCTGGTCACCGACCAGCTGATCGCCGAGGCGATCGGGTCGGCCGCGGTCAGCGCCGCCGCGGAGGCGGGCCTGGACGTCTGGCGGCTGCCGACGCTCGCCTACACGAAGTCCGACGAGCACAGCTGGGCTCCGGGAACCGTGTGGCTGGACTGGGACACGATGTACCGCACGTGCCTGGAGATCGGCCGTGCGGTGAGCAAGATGGGAGCCGGTAGCGTCGTCTTCGCCAACGGCCACGGGGGCAACACCGCGCTGCTGCAGGTCGTCCTGCGCGAGATCCGCAAGCAGCACGGTCTGCGGACCTTCGCGATGCCGACGCTGAGCGCCACGCGGCCCGGGCCCGACGGCGAGGGGCTCGACGAGCACGGCCTCGGCATCCACGGCGGCGCCGCGGAGACGTCGGTCGTCATGCACCTGCGCCCCGACCTCGTCGACCTCACGCTCGCCGAGCGGTGGGTGCCCGAGCACCTCGCCGGGTTCGAGCTGATCGGCTTCAACGCAAGGCCGGTGAGCTTCGGCTGGCTGTCGAACGACTTCGGCACCCCGGGGGTCGTCGGCGACCCCACCCAGGCGAACCCCGCCTACGGGGCGCAGCTCTTCGACGCGTCGGTCGCCCAGGCGGTCGCCTCCCTGCAGGAGATCGCGCGCTTCTCCCACCGGCCGCCACCGCGATGAACCCGGCGCACATGTTCGGTGGCGACATCGAACCGGATGCCCCCGTCGACGACCCGCTGGACCTGCTCGACCGGTGGCTCGGGCGCGTCAACCCCACCGGGGCGCCCGCCGACGTGACGACCACGCCGCTGATGGCCCTGGCCACCGTCGGCGCCGACGGCGCCCCGCGGGTCCGCCACGTCCTGCTCTCCTCCTATGACCGCGGTCGCCTGCATTTCCACACCGACGAGCGCACGACGAAGGCGACGGAGCTGTCCGCCGACCCGCGGGCCGCCGCGACGATCGTGTGGCCGGAGCTTCCGCGCCAGCTCGCGGTCTCCGGCGGCGTCGTCGTCGAGTCCGCGGACGAGGCGGCGCTCGCCTACGCCGGGCGCACGCGCTACCTGCAGCTGCTCGCGTGGGTCAACGACGCAGACCTCGCTCACCAAAGCGAGGCGGATCGCCGGCGGGCGTGGGCGGCCTATGACGAGGGCCACCCGACGCTCGAGCCGCCGCCGACGTGGACCGGACGGGTGCTCGTCGCGCAGCGCATCAGCTTCTGGCGGGGCGCCGGCGACGGTCCCTCCCAGCGGGTCGCCTGTGAACGGGTCGGCGACGGATGGTCGATCGAGCGACTCCCGGGGTGACGGACTGCCCCAAGCACATGACCTACGGCCCGTGTGGGGGAGTGCAGAGCGACGGTGGGTGTGAGGTCGACGGGCGGGAGTGCCCGTTCGTCGCGGGGGCGATCCCGGTGTGGGAGCTCGGGAGTGAGCGACCCGCGTCTGACCGCGACCCGGGCGTCCGCTCGCTGACGTTGCGGGCGGCGCTCGCCCGGGGCGGGGCGGTGATCGCGGACTTTCCCGCGCGGGCGCTCGACCCCCGGTCGCTGCGGGAGTGCGCGGCCGCGCTCGGCGATCTCGACGCGGTGCTCACCGGGGACAGCCCCGCGCACCGCGTCCAATTCCCGCCCGCCTACCGGGCGGGGCTCGTGCAGGCGGCCGGCGTGAGCGCCTGGGTCGGTCTGAACGCCCGGGATCGCAACCGGGTCGCCCTGGAGGCGGAGCTTGCCGCGCTCGCCGACCTCGAGGTCGCGGCCGTGCACTGCGTCACCGGGGATCACCCGGCGCTCGGCGCCCGCCCCGACGCGACGGCGGTGTTCGACGTCGACTCG
>CAZZWJ010000037.1:0-14353 GCA_964657875.1 uncultured Solirubrobacteraceae bacterium | reverse complement strand
CAGGCGACGTCGGACACGAGTGACACCTACCCCCTGACGGACCTCGATCTTGGCGACACGCTCTACGTCGCCGAGACCGAAGCGGACTTGCTCACGGTCAATGATTCAAACGTGGTCGGTCCCGTGACGGCCGCGACGCCGACGCCCACCCCGACGCCCACTCCGACACCGACACCGACACCGACGCCCACCCCGACTCCCCGTGATTCCTCGGCCCCGTCGATCACCGGCACCCCCCAGCTCGGGGCGACGCTCACCGCTCAGCCCGGGACGACGTCCACGACCGCGACGAGCGAGAGCTACCAGTGGCTGAGGTGCGCGGTCGACTGCACCGCGATCTCCGGTGCGGTCGGGGCGACCTACGAGCTCGGCGACTCCGACGTCGGGGACACGATCGCGGTGACGGTGACCGCTCAGACCCTGCTGGGGGCGAGCGCCGCCACCTCGCCACGGACGGCGACCGTCACCGCGCCCAGCACCCTGCAGATCGTCGCCTCGCCGACGCGCCCGCTGGTCAACCAGTCGGTGACGATCGTGGGCGTCGTCACCTCGACGGCCGCGGGCACCGACCCGTCGGGCACCGTGGCGTTCGCCGACGACGGCTCGCCGATCTCCGGGTGCGCCGCGGTCGGCGTGTCCGCGACGGGTCAGACCGTCACCGTCTCCTGCACCACCAGTTTCCCGGTCTCGGCACCGAACCTCACTGCGTCGTTCAGCCCGGCGGCGAGCTCGCCGCTGCTCGGCGCGTCGGCCTCGGCGATGGCGCTGACCGTGCTTCGCGGCTACAGCACGACCTCACTCGACGTTCCCGCCCGGGCCCGGCGGGGCACGACGACCACCTACACCGCCTCGATCGCCGCCGGACGCAACCTCATCGGGCCGGTGATCCCGGCCGGCAGCGTCAGCTTCTCAGACCATGGCAAGCCGATCGCCGGCTGTCGCAATGTGGCCATCCACGCGGGCGGGGCGACCTGCACGGTGCATAACGCCCACAGCGCGACCCGCGCGGTCCGTGCGCGCTACGGCGGCGACGCCGACTTCCGCGGGTCGTCCTCTGCGGTGAAGACCGTCCAGGTCACCGGCGCGCCGGGCCGGCGCACCCCCGCGCTCGGCAGTGTCACCGCCACCATGCAGTGGACGTTTCACTACACGCCGTCCTTCACCCAGATCGTCGCCTTCGTCGTGCACGGGGCCAACGTGGGGTCGACGGTCACCATCCGGTGCACCGGCCGCGGCTGCCCGTTCACCCGTCGCACCCGTGCGGTGGTCAAGTCCAAGCGCTGTCGGTCGACTGCGAAGCACCCCTGCCCCGCGCCGGGGACGGTCAACCTGGAGGCGAGCTTTCGCCACCACCACCTGCGGGCGCACGCCCGGGTCACGATCATCGTCACCCACAGGCGCGATGTCGGCAAGTACTACCTCTTCACCATGCGCGCGCGCCGGCAGCCCTCGGTGCGGATCAGCTGTCTGGCGGTCGGCTCCCACAAGCCCGGGGTGGGCTGCTCCGCGGCCTGATCGCCCGCCCCAGGCCTCTCGACCGACCCAGCGCCCCCAACTCGGCCCGCCCGATCCCGGTCCGTGTGCGGTTGTCCGGTCAGTCGCCTGGACGGCCCTCGGCGACGCCGGTCGCGGCGTCCGCGAAGGCGGTGAGGACATCGGCGTTGGTCGTGCTGCGTCGGCACGCCTGCGTCCAGGCGCGGGCGAGGCGCTCCTGCTCGGCCGGCTCGGCCTCGGCGGCGAGGCGGATGAGCGTCGCCTGGGTGGGATCTGACAACCCCTTGAGGTCGCGGCCCAGCCGCCGGCCGTCGGCGCCGTGCGCCGTCACCGTCCAGCCCGCCTGATCGGAGCGCACGACGAAGCCGAAGGCGGCTCCGTTGGGGTCCTCGGGAGCGGCGCGGGGTGGTTTGCGCGTCAGCGTGTCCCACAGGCGGCTCATCCTGGGCGCAGGCTAACGCGAAGCCGTCCGCGGGTGAGTCAGTGGCCGCACTGGGGCGACCGCGCACCGGCGGCCGTGAGAGACTGAGGCGCGATGAGCGCCACCGATCGCCAGGGCGAGCTGCAGGTGCGCGACCCGGCGCGGGCGCGACATCTGGCGCTGCTCGAGTTCGGCTCCCGCCGCGACTTCGAGGACCCGCGCCTGGAATACCGCCGGCTGTTCTCCGAACTGCTGGGCACGTTCTTTCTGGTGCTCGTCGCCGCGGGCGGGGGCGTGCTGCACGCCCGCGGGCAGATCAGCCTCAGTGCCGCGGTCGTCTCCCCGGGGCTGATGGTGATGGCGATCATCCTCTTCATGGGCGCGGTCTCCGGCGCCCACCTCAACCCCGTGGTGTCCGTCGCGTTTGCCCTGCGCGGCGATTTCCCGTTCCGGCGAGTCGCCGGCTACGTCGTCGTGCAGCTGCTGGGGGCGACCCTCGCCTGTCTGTTCGTGTCGGCGGTGTTCGGCGACGGGCAGCATGTGGGGGCGACGCTGCCCGGGCCGGGCTATCACGCCTGGCAGGCGCTGCTGATGGAGATCGCCCTCACCACGACGCTCGTGAGCGTGATCCTCGGCACCTCCTCCGCGGCGCAGAACGTCGGCACCATCGGCGCGCTGGCGGTCGGTGGCTACATCGCGCTCGCCGGTCTGTGGGCGGCGCCGGTGAGCGGCACCTCGATGAACCCCGCCCGGTCCTTCGGGCCGGCGCTGGTGAGCGGGGACTGGCGTGACTACTGGGTCTACGTGGCCGGTCCCCTGATCGGCGCGGTGCTCGCGGTCGGGGCGGCCCTCATCCTGCGCGGCCCCGGTGGCGGGGATCTCACCGCGCGCCGCGCGGCCTCCGGCACGCTCGCCTCCGCACCCGCCTCCGAGCATCCCCCGGCGCGACAGCTGCCATGATCGCCGGATGAGCGATCGTCAGGGCGGCTCGTCGGTGCCCGGGTCCGGGGTGAAGCTCCGGTGGGCCGATCACGTGGCCGACCACGACTATGCGGCGGCCGAGGCGTACCTGTCGCTCAAGCTCGACGACGAGGCGGTGGCCAAGGCGGTCAAGAAGCTGCGACGCGCGAAGCTGATCACTCGCCGGGCCAACGACATCCTGCGCGCCAGCGGTCTCACGGCGGCGGGGCTCGACGATCCGGGGGTGATGCGGGATCTCGTGAAGGTGATCGAGGGCACCCCGCTGAGCCCGGTGCTCGTGGTCGGTGCCAAGAAGGCCGCGGACATCGCCGACGGCTTTCACCGGGTCTCACTCGTGTATCAGCTCGACCCCTACGCCGAGATCCCGCTCAAGCTCACCTAGCCGCGAGTCCTAGGCGCGCGTGAAGGCGCGCTCGGGGGAGAATGTCCGGTACTGATCGCGGCCGCCCGCCTTGGCGTCGTACATCGCCAGATCGGCATTGATCATGATGTCCTGAGCGTTGATCTGTGTCTCGCCCATGAACGAGGCGATCCCGATGCTCGCGGTCATCCGGCGTCGGGTGCCGGCGACCGGGATGCCGCGGCGGTGAAGGGTGTCGAGCACGCTCTGCGCGACCTGCTCGGCCTCGCCGATCCCCGCCTGGGGCAGCAGCACGGCGAACTCGTCGCCGCCGAGACGCGCGAGCACGTCGCTCGCGCGCAGCCGTTCGCCGAGCAGATGGGCGACCCGCGTGATCAGCTCGTCGCCGGCGTGGTGTCCGAGGGTGTCATTGACGTGCTTGAACTGGTCGAGGTCGATCATGAGGACGGTCCCCGCGGCTCCGTAGCGGGCGCCGCGCTCGGCGTGGGCGGTGAGCTCCCGGGCGAACGCGCGGCGGTTGAACAGCCCGGTGAGCGCGTCGTGATCGGCGAGATGCTCGAGCTGCTGCTCGTAGCGCTTGCGCTCGGTGACGTCCTGGATCTGCATCAGGGCCGCCGTCGCTCGGCCGTCGGAATCGCGCAGCACGGTCGCCTGCAGGGCGCAGGCGACCGGCTTCCCGGCCGCGTTGAGCGCCCGGGTCTCGGCGTTGTAGGTCCGCCGCCGCCCGGCGCGCATCTCCGCGATCGCCGCGAGCGTCGCCGGCCGGTCCTCGGGGTGGGAGATCGACTGTCCGAGCCGGCCGACCAGGTCGCCACGTGCGTAGCCGAGCATCGCGCACAGCGCGTCGTTGACCTGGGTCACCCGGCCGTCGAGGTCGAGCAGCGCCATTCCGATCGGCGCGTCGTCGAAGGCTCCGCGGAAACGCTCGTCGGTCTCGCGCAGGGCCCGCTCCATCTCGACGCGGGCGGTCATGTCCAGGGCGATCCCGCCGACCCCGAGTGACTGCCCGGCGGCGTCGCGCACCGGGAACTTCTGCCACAGGTAAGTGCGGGAGTGGTCCTCGCCGGCGACGGCGGGAACCATCTCCTCGGTGCGGACCACGACGCCGTCGGCGATCACCGTCTCGTCGTGGGCGCGCACGTGCGCGGCCGCCTCGGGGCTCAGGACCTCCTCCAGGGTGCGGCCGACCAGATCACGCGCGTCCGTGCCCTGGATGTCGGCCAGCTCTTGGTTGGCGATCACGAAGCGTCCGTCGAGATCGCGCATGTAGATCCCCATCGGAGAGTTCTCGAGCACCGCCTGCAGGCGGGCACTGGTGAGGGTGAGCGCCTCGCGCAGCTGCGCGGAGCGGGTGATGTCCTGGACGGTTCCGCTGAAGCGCCCGTCTTCCTCGCGCCGCCCGATCGCGTGCAGGTGCTGCACCTCGCCGTCGGCGTGCAGCAGCCGGCCGTGGATATCGAAGCCCTGCTGCTCGCGCATCGCCTGTCGGTAGTCGGCGCTGACCTGTGCCCGGTCGTCGGGATGCAGGCGCGCGAGGAACGCCCGGTCAAGGAGCGGGCCGTCGGCTGGATCGCGATCGAAGATCCGGTACATCTCCTCCGACCAGGTCGTCGTTCGCGCGACCGGGTCCACCGCCCACGATCCGATGCGCGCGATCGTCTGCGCGTTTGTGAGCGCTCGCCGCTCGGCCGCCAGCTCGGCGCGGCGCTCGTCCTCGGCTGCGATGTGCCAGGCGACCCGGGCGCTGGCGTAGCGCTCGCGCACCACGGCCTGGCGCATCACCAGCATCACCGCGATCGTGAGCGTCAGGCCCAGTCCCAGGACCAGCCACGGCACGGCGTTGAATCCACGGTCGGTGACCGCAGTCCACACCTGCCAGGTCGCGCCGGCCACCGACAGGGTCGCCGCGGTCCCCGACGGGTGGCGGGGCCCGCCCACCAGTGGACTGCCCCCGTCGCGGATCGTCAGCCGCACGCCGGGAACCCGTTGGGCCACCAGCTCGGCGAGGGCGCCGGCCTCGTAGGTCGTCGCCACCCACCCACGGAGCCGCCCGTCGGCGCCGCGGACGGGAGCGAATACGACCACGCCACGGCTGCCGTGCGCGGAGATGAGGCCCACCGGCGGTGACGCCACCAGGCGGTTGGTCTGGGCCGAGCGCACCAGGAGCGCCCGGCGCACGGGGCTCGCGCCCAGATCGACGTCGATCGGCGTGCGGGTCTTCTCCCGCTGATCGAGGAACTCGGCGACGAAGTACCGCGAGCGGCGAGCCGCGGGCTCGAACACGCCGGGTCGCGCGGACTGCAGCAGCGATCGGCCGGCGCGTCGTTCAAAGGCCGTCCGCCCCCGTCCGCTCACGGGCACGATGAATCCGGTGCTGGCCGCGAGTGGTTGACTCATCACCGTCTGGGCGAACACCGGCCATCGGGACCCGATCGGGAACTGGACGACCGCCATCGTGTGCGCGAGCGTCGACTCGCGGCCGAGCAGATCATCGACCGAGCCGCGGAGCACGGTGAGCGCCTGACGCTCGGTCGCCTGACGATGGTCGGCACGGTGGGTCTGCTCGGCGTGCATGAGCACCCCGGTCGCGGTGAAGACCGCGACGAGCATCGCCAGCCCCACGAGCCACCATCGGTCCGTCAGACGCTTCATGCGATTGCTATCGGCGCCGGCACGCAAAGGGTTGAGGCCACGGTGCCGGGGGTGGCCGCGTGCGGCGCCGTGCCGTGGTCGGCGGGGGTGCGCTACTGCGACGAGGGCGCGTCGAGCGCGAGCCCGAACGGGCTGCCCTCGGAGTCACGGCAGATCGTCCACTGCGCCCCCGGGTGGATGACGCTGCCGCCGAGCGTCCTCACCTGCTCGAGCGCCGCGTCCATGTCGGCGATCGTGAAGTAGGGCAGCGACCCCGTGTCACCGGGACCGGCGCCGCGTTCGTGGATGCCCAGCGCGCCGCTGCCGGCGCGCACCTGCCAGCCGCGGCCCTCGGTGGCGTCCCGGGGGGCGAGCTCGACGCCGAGCAGGCCCGACCAGAAACGCCGCGCCCGTTCGGGGTCGTCGGCGGGAAACTCGATCAGGGCACGCGGTCGGTCCATGGGGGTGACGATAACCGTCCCGCGGGGGCGACGGGGCCGGCGAGGGCGGGCTCGATGACCGCGCTGATGGTGCCCCGATCGATTGCGGCGTTGCCGAGCCGTGGGCGCGTGCTGAATCTCGGCTCTGAGAAGGCTTCAGATCCGGGCGAGCGCGACCGACAGGCACAGCAGCACGCTGAACATGAGGTGGATCTGGGCGGTCTGGGGGGTGAGGGCCGCCAGGCCCGGGTCACCGGCGTCGCGCATCCGGGCGACCTGACCGACGCGGAGCAGCAGCGGCCCGGTGGCGAGCAGCGGGAGCAGGATCCAGGCGTCGAACAGGCCGCACGCCCAGAGGGCGAGCTGCGCGACGATCACCGCCACCATGAGCACGCAGTACAGGTTCCGCGCGCGGGGAAACCCGATGCGGACCGCGAGCGTGCGCGCCCCGGCCGCCCGGTCGTCATCGAGGTCGTCGAGATTGTTGGACAGCAGAACGCACGCGATCAGCAGCCCCGGACCGATCCCGACCCAGAACGCGCCCGCGGCGAATGCCGACCCGGTGACCGCCGTGTAGACGCCCTGGGTCATCAGCGGGCCCATCAGGAACACGATCAGGGCCTCGCCGAGACCCGCGTACTTGTAGGGTGCCGGGCCGGCGGTGTAGAGCAGGCCGCCGAGCAGTCCGACGGTGCCGACCACGAGCAGGGCCGGTCCCTGCACGAAGCTGATGACGACCCCGAGCACCAGCCCGACCGCGAAGCAGACCGCGTACAGCCATCGGCCCTCGGTGATCGACAGCAGGCCGGTGTTGTAGACCTGCGAGTTGCGCCGCACCTTGTCGGCGGGATCGATCCCCCGGGCGGTGTCCTCGACGTCGTTGGAGACGTTCGTGCCCATGTGGACGAACAGCAGCGCGACCAGCGCGACCGCCAGCAGCGCCCAGCGCGGATGCCCCGAACCGATCGCCGCCAGCCCGCCGGCGGCGGCCGGGACCACCGAGGTGAGCAGCGTCGGCGCCCGCAGCGACTGATACCAGAGGCCCAGGTGACTGCGCAGCCCGGGCGGGGTCACCGTCGACGACGGGGATGGGAACAGTTCGCTCACCTCGCCTACCTTCTCCCCGGCCGAGCCATCCGTCAAGCTCAACTGATGCTGAGCCGCTACCGCGCCCTCGGCGCCGACCCTCCATCGAGCGACCGCCGGCGCATGCACGGACTGGCGATGGAGGGCTACTTCTGGCGCTTCACCGATCCCGGCCGCGGGCGGGTGGTCGTGGTTCTCTGCGGCCTCTGCCGCGACGCCCGGGGGCGGCCGTGGGCGAACGTCGCGCTCGCCGCTCACCCGGGCGGGTTCCTGCGCGCCGCGGATCTGCCGTGCGCCGGCGGTGACTCGGCCGCGCTCGGCGTGTGGGCCGCTGATTCCGAGGGGCGCACGGTGCTGCGGGCCGACGCCCGCACCCTGGACGTCGATCTCGGGGACCGAGCCCGGCTGCACGTCGATCTCCGCGACGGGTGGCCGGCGCGCCAGCCGCGGCTCGGCGGCTGCGGTCCCGCCCACCTGATCCCGGGGCTGGGTCAGTACTGGGATCCCCACCTGCTCGGCGCCGGGGTCCGCGGCGAGGCCGAGCTCGGCGCCGAGACGGTGACCCTCACCGGCGCCCGCGCCTACGCCGAGAAGAACTGGAGCCGGGGTGGGTTTCCGGCGCACTGGTGGTGGGGTCAGGCCCAGGGCTTTGACCGCGACGACGTGTGTGTCGCCTTCGCCGGGGGGACGCTGAGCACAAGCCGGCGGGCGCCCCTGGCGGCGAGCGCCGTCGTCGTCCGTCTCGGGGATGAGCTGATCCGCCTCGGCAACCCGCTGCTCGCCCCCGCCCAGGTCCAGACGCCGCGTGATCGCTGGTCGCTGCGGGCCCGCGGGCCGCGGTGGGCGGTCGAGCTCGAGGGCAGCGCCGGCGCCGAGCCCGTGCACCGGCTTCCGGTGCCCGATCCCGCGGCGCGGCGCAGCCGGGCCGTCGCCCACGAGCACCTCGCGGGCACGCTGCATGCGGTCATCCGCCGCCGGGGACGGGTCGTATTCGCCGGCGAGTCACGGCTGGCCGGCTTGGAGTCCGGATCGGCGGCCCCGGCGGATAAGCTGCAGCCACGATGAGCACGACCGCCGAGCTCGGGCCCGACGCTCCGCTTGACGAGGTGATGCGCACGATGCGTGCGATGCGCCGCCTGAAGCCAGACCCGGTGGCGCCGGCGCTGCTGGAGGAGCTCGTGCAGGCTGCGACCTACGCCCCGAGCGCGAGCAACACCCAGGCCTACACGTACCTGATCGTCACCGACCGCGCCCAGATGCGGGCGCTCGCCGAACCGTGGCAGGCGTGCGTGGACTTCTATCAGCGCTCCGCCGTCGCGCCCGCGGGCATGTCGCGGGAGCGCTTCACCCGGATGCTCGCCGCCTCGGCCCACCAGGCCCGGCACTTCACCGAGCTGCCGGCGCTCATCGTCCCCTGCTATGACCTCGGCCCGTGGCAGCGCCAGGTCGAGCGCAACGTGGTCGGGGTGACCCGGGGCCTCTACGGGTTGGGCTGGAAGCGGTCGTTCTCACTCGTGCGCAACAGTCGCCGCGCGGTCGCCATCACCGAGGCCGGCTGCGTGTTCCCCGGCGCGGAGAACCTGCTGCTCGCCGCCCGCGCGCGGGGGCTGGGGGCGGTCCTCACCACCTGGCATCTCGAGCAGGAGCAGGAGTTCAAGGCGATCCTCGGCATCCCGCGGCGGGTCAAGACGTTCTGCATGATCCCGGTCGGCTGGCCGACCGGCAACTTCGGCGAGGTGCAGCGCCGTCCCGCGGCCGAGTCGATCCGCCACGACCGCTGGTGAGTCGTCGCGGCGCCCCCCGGGTAGGCAACCCGGCGTGACCCACCCCAGCCCACCTCACCGTGTCGTGATCGTCGGTGGGGGCTTCGCCGGATTGCGGGTCGTCGGCAAGCTCGCGCACCTCGACGTGGAGATCACGCTCGTCGACCGCGCCAACCACCACCTGTTTCAGCCGCTGCTCTACCAGGTGGCGACCAGCGAGCTGTCCGACGGCCAGATCGCTCCCGCGCTGCGCGGGCTGTTTCGCAAGGACAAGACGGTGCGCACCCTGCTCGGTGAGATCCACGAGATCGACCTGGAGCGCCGCGTGATCCGCGGTCGCTCGGCCGAGACGCTCGAGATCCCCTACGACACGCTGGTGCTCGCCGCCGGGTCGGTGGACTCCTACTTCGGGCATCCGGAATGGGCCGAGCACGCGCTGGCGATGAAGACGCTCGACGACGCCGACCGGATCCGGGGTCGCATCATCGGCGCCCTCGAGATGGCCGAGCAGACGCCACCGGGTCCCGAGCGGGATGCGTGGCTCACGTTCGCGCTCGTCGGCGCCGGTCCCACCGGAGTCGAGTTGTCCGGTCAACTCGGGGTGCTCACCCGCCGGGTGCTGCGCGACGAATACCGCGCGTTCAGTCCCGCGAGCGCACAGATCATCCTCCTCGATGCCGTCGACGAGGTGCTGCCGTCGTTCCCGGACTCGTTGCGCCGGCGGGCGCACAGCGATCTCATCGGCCTCGGTGTCGATGTCCGGCCCCGGAATTCGGTGGTGGGGGTCGACGCCCACGGGATCGACGTCGACGGCCCTGACGGCCGGGTGCGTATCGAGACCCGGACGATCATCTGGTCGGCCGGCGTGATGGCGCCGCCGATCGCCGGCGTGCTGGCCGAGGCGGCCGGCATCAAGCCCGGGAAGGGGGGACGAATCCCGGTCGACGGACAGCTCACCATCGCCGGTCACCCCGAGGTGTTCGTGATCGGCGACATGGCCGACATCGAAGGCGTGCCGGGGCTTTCGCCGGCCGCGATCCAGCAGGGCGTCCACACCGCCAAGGTGATCCGGTCGCGACTGCGCTCAGAGGCCCCGCCGCGGCCGTTTCACTACATCGACAAGGGCACGGTGGCGACGATCGGGCGCCAGCGCGCGGTCGCCGACATCAAGGGCCTCAAGCTCTCCGGCTTCCCCGCCTTCATCCTGTGGGCGGCGATCCACCTCTTCTACCTCGTCGGCTGGGGCAACCGCCTCGGGACGGTCACCCGCTGGATGTGGTCACTGTTCGCGCGCAACCGCCGTGAGCAGCTGATCAGCGTCACGGGGCTGGTGCGCGATGAGCGTCCCCAGCCCGACCGCCTGGCCGGCGAGCGCCCGACCGGCGAAGGTCCGACCCGCGCGGGTCAGTCCTCCGCATCCTGATCCAGGCGCGCCGCGATCATCACCGCCGCCCGCTCCTGCGCGGCGTAGGTCGCGCGCAGTGCCGCCACCGCGTCGGGACCGTGGGCCTGGACCGGCGGCGGATGCTCGACCAGCAGGACCCGGACCCGGGCGCCGAGGCGCTCGCCGCCGACGAGATCGGCCAGCTCGGCGAGCGCGTCGGCGCGCACCCGGGCGCCGTCGACGAACGAGCCGATCACGGTCTCGCGCCCCAGCGGGGCGCGGCCGAACACGCGCGCGTGCAGCACCGCCGGATTACCGGCGTGGCCGCGGACGAGATCCAGGCGCTCGGGGTCGGAGAGCCCGGCGCTGCGGGCCAGGTGATCGATCGCCCGGGTGAGGCCCTGGGCGTCGACGGGCAGCGATGACTGCAGGTCGGCGGGGAGCCCGCGGACGAGATCGCGGTGGTCGGCCGTCGCCTGCGTGATGAGCGCGATGACGCGCTCGCGGTGGGTGGGCGCCATCAACCCGAGACGGGTGTGAGCGGCGTCGCGACCTCGGCCGCCGCCCGCGGCGTGAGCAGCACCCGCAGCTCGCCCCAGTCGATCGTCACCGGTTGACCGTTCCAGGCGGACTCCGGCGCCTGGGTGCTCTCCAGGTGCAGTGGGTGCAGGCCGAGTACCCGGTGGGCGTGGCGCAGCGCCCGAATTCGCAGCGCCCGCTGGGCGTGCAGGGGATGCACGCGCCAGCCGGCGCCGAGCAGCAGGCCGCCGCTCCACAGCTCCCAGCGCCAGCGGCGAAACGGAACCCGCCCGGGCGCGAGCATGTCCAGGGCGTAATGCAGCTCGATCGGGTCGGTCATGGCGCGGGCGCCGGCGACGCGGCAGCGCACCGAACGCGGATGCCGGATTCTAGTTGGCGCTCGCGGCGAGCTCCGGGAGTCTGGGTGGCTCGTCGCGGTCGTGCAGCAGACGCCGCGAGATGTCATCGAGCGCCGCGCCGACCTGCGCGGCATCCACCCCGTCGACCCCGTCCGCCCCGTGCTCCCAATCGGAGAGCTCACCGGTGAGCCAGTCGCGGAAGGATCCGATCACGCGGTCGACCTCGGCCTCCCCGCGGTCGGTGAGCGCCAGCTCGTCGGCGGAGCGCTCGATCACACCCCCGTCGC
This sequence comes from uncultured Solirubrobacteraceae bacterium, assembly GCA_964657875.1. GTDB lineage: Bacteria > Actinomycetota > Thermoleophilia > Solirubrobacterales > Solirubrobacteraceae > Palsa-465. The sequence goes on along the minus strand of CAZZWJ010000037.1, from coordinate 2,627 downwards.
TCAGGGTGGTGAACGTCGGCTCCAGAACGTCTGCGGGCAGGTGGTGGCGTCGGGCGATCTCGCGCAGGCTCGCGTGGCCGAACGCCTGGCGGTAGCGCAGGATCTCGACGATCCCCCACACCCCGCCGGGGGTGAGCGTCGTCTGCGACGCCGACAGCACCTGGGGCAGCGCCGCGCGTCCCCGCGAGCGGATGATCCCGGCGATCGCCCGTTCCAGGCGGCGCTGGGAGCTCTCCTGGGTGGGCATCCCGAAGCCGTCGCCGACATCGCTCGCGCTCGCCTGGGCGGTGCCGCGCAGGGGAACCTCCTTGAGCGCGAGCGCCACGACCAGTCCGGCACCGGCCACCGGAACCGCCCAGATGAACACCCGGTCCAGCGCGTGCGCGTAGGCGGCGACCACCGGGGCGATCCGGGAGGCGGGGAGCCGGTGCAGCGCCTCCGGGGTCTGCAGCGCGGAGTTCGTGAGCTTGGCGGTGCGCAGCGCGCTCGGGACCCGCTGGTCGAGGAAGTTCGTGTACAGCGAGCCGAACACCGACGCCCCGAACGACCCGCCGAGCGTGCGAAAGAACGTCACCCCCGAGGTGGCGACGCCGAGGTCGGCGTAGCTGGCGGTGTTCTGGACGATGAGGGTGAGCACCTGCATCGAGAGGCCGATGCCGAGGCCGAGCACGAGCAGGAAGAGGCTGGAGAGCACCGTCGAGGTCGACGGCGTCATCTGTGACAGCAGCAGCAGGCCGGCGCCGGTGAGGATCGACCCCGCGACCGGGAACACCTTGTAGCGACCGGTGCGCCCGACGATCGTCCCGGCGGCGACCGAGGTGAGCAGCAGTCCGACCACCATCGGCAGCAGCCGCACGCCCGACATGGTCGCCGACACCCCGAACACGTACTGCTCGAACGTCGGCAGGAAGGTGAGGGAGCCGAGCATCGCAAAGCCGACGATGAACGACAGCGCGCAGCAGGTCGAGAACACGCGACTTCGAAACAGCCGCAACGGCAGCACCGGCGACTGCGCCCGGGATTCGACCACGATGAATCCGATCAACGCGACGACCGCGATCCCGACGAGCCCCAGCACCTGGCTGGAGATCCACGGGTAGGTGGTCCCGCCCCAGCTCACCGCGAGTGTGAGCCCGGCGGCGGCGATGCCGACGAACGCGATCCCCGCGAAGTCGATCACGGGACGCCCCGCCGCGCGGATCGACGGGATCGTCCGCGCCGACAGGAGGATGACGACGATCGCCACCGGCACGTTGACGTAGAACGCCCACCGCCACGAGAGGTCGTCGGTGAACACGCCGCCGATCAGCGGCCCGAGCACCGTGGTGAGCCCGAACACCCCGCCGAGCATCCCCTGATAGCGCCCGCGCTCGCGCAGCGGGATCACGTCGCCGATGAGTGCCGTGGCGGTGACCGTGAGCGCGCCGCCGCCGATCCCCTGCAGCGCGCGGGCGCCGATCAGCCACTCCATGCTCTGGGCGGCGCCGCTGAGCGCGGAGCCGATGACGAACACGACGACGGCCACCTGAAAGACGACCTTGCGTCCGAACATGTCGCCGAACTTGCCGGCGACCGCCGTCATCACCGTCTGGGCGAGCAGGTAGGAGGTGACCACCCACGCCTGGTGGCCGGCCTGTCCGAGGTCGCCGACGATCGTCGGCAGCGCGGTGGAGACGATCGTCTGATCCAGGGCGGAGAGCAGCAGCCCCAGTGCCACGGTGATGAACACGAGGTTCTGGGTGCGGCGGCTGACCGAGGGGCGATAGTCGCGCCCGGGGTCGGCCGCAGGTGCGCTGCGGCTCATCGTCGCCCCGCCCGATCCCCGCGCCGCGCGCCACGTTCCGGACCGAGCGCCTCGGGACCGGTGTGGGCGTGGATGGCGTCCATCATCGCCTGGGGATCATCGGGCGTGAGCAGCGGCCGGACCGGCGCGCCCAGGTCGAGGATCAGGCCCTCGGACTTGCGGAGGCGGCCCGGATCGAGGTTCGCCCACAGACGCGGGTTCGACGTGCCCCAGATCCGTCCGCGCCCCGTGCCCGGGCCCAGCTCGACCCGCTGGACGGACCGGATCCGCGCGTAGGGGACGTGCTTGGTCCCCCACGGGAAGTAGTAGCCCCGGATCGCGATCTGCTCGTCGTCGCAGGTGATCCAGCGGTCGCGGTAGTCGATGCTCATCGTGGTCTCCTCAGGCGGTCGCGGCGCGGCGGAATCGATCTTGACCCAGGGGCGCGGGTGAGTCAGAGTCGCGACGCAGGCGACCCTACCCGGCCGACCCGACGTCGACACCGACCCCCGAAAGCAAGGAGCCACCATGGCCGACGCCGGCCTCATCCAGATCTCGCTGGTCGCCCTCACCACCGCCGATCCCGATCGCGCGATCGAGTTCTACGTCGACAGGCTCGGTTTTGAGAAGCGCACCGACACCCCGTTCGGCAACGGCTATCGGTGGGTCGAGGTCTATCCACCCAGCGGCGCGGCGGGGATCGCGCTCGCCCCGCCGCCCGAGGCGAACGCCTCCGCCGGCGGGACGACCAGCAGCCTCGTCATCTCAACCGGCGGCGTTCAGGCTGTACGCTCGGGCGGCGTCGCGATGGCGACGCTGCTGTCGTCGGGCGGCAAGGAATCGA
>CAZZWJ010000036.1:0-14455 GCA_964657875.1 uncultured Solirubrobacteraceae bacterium | reverse complement strand
ACATCCGCCGGATCGAGACGCTCAAGGACGGCACCGAGGCGGTCGGCAACCGCGTACGGGTGAAGGTCGTCAAGAACAAGGTCGCGGCGCCGTTCAAGCAGGCCGAGTTCGACATCGAGTTCGGCAAGGGGATCTCGACGTCGGGCTGCCTGCTCGACTACGGGATCGAGCACAACGTCGTGACGAAGTCCGGCTCGTTCTTCTCCTACGGCGACGAGCGCCTGGGGCAGGGCCGGGGCAACGCGAAGGCGTTCCTCGACGACCACCCCGAGATGGCCGCCGAGATCCAGGAGAAGGTCTACGCCGCGCTCGGGCTCAGCCGTGACCTCGTCAAGGAGATCGAGCACGACGACGTCGACCTGACGCCGCTGGAAGCGGTGGAGACCGCCGCCTAGGCATGAGGTACGCGGCTGAGGGGTTCGACGCTCATTCGGACCCCTCAGCGGTGAGCGAGCGTGAGCCGACCGAAGCTGAGCGTCTGCAGAAGGCGCTCAGCCTCGCCTTGGCGCAGATCAACCGGCGGGAGCGGACCGTCGCCGAACTGCGTGCCCACCTCGAGCGCAAGGGGATCGCGGACGTAACCGCGGAGACCGCGATCGCCGAGCTCGTGCGCGAGCGGCTCGTCGACGACGCGCGCTTCACCGAGATGTTCGTCCACGACAAGCGCGAGCTGCAGTCCTGGGGCGCCCAGCGCATCCGCCGCGGTCTGCTGGAGCGCGGTATCGACCGGGATCTGGCCGAGCGCGCGGTGAGTGCCGTCGACCCCGACGCACCGGCCCTCAGCGAGCTTGAGCGCGCGCTGGCGCTGCTGCGCCGGCGCTTCCCCGAGGCACCCCGGGAGCGCCGGGATCGTGACCGGGCGCTCGGCATGCTGCTGCGCAAGGGGTACGCGAGTGAGATAGCGCTCGACGCGCTCACCGCCCACGCCCACTCCCGGGATGCGTGACCGGCGTTGCGGCACCTCGCCTGCGGCATTACGATCCTGTGAACGAACGAGCGGTCCACGCGACCACGATGCTCCAGCTGACCTGAGAACCCGCTTCACCATGAACCCACACCCGTCCACCCTCCAGGGGCCCGCACTGAGGCCCAGATCGGCGTCCGAGCCGCTTTCCGCGGCGCCCTGACCACCGTTTTTCGCCGTCCGGTCCGCACTCGTCCGGGTGCCTGACCGCGATCGGCGAAGCTGGACTGAGTCCGTGCGTGGGCACGGATCGGTCGTTCGCTCTCACATGGCAATTGACGCAGGGATGTGGACGCGTGAGCGTCAGCGTCCACTCGAGAGGAACGACAGATGGAAGTGATCGTTGGCGCCGCCGTCATCGCGGTGGGAATCGTGGTCGCCGCGGTCCTCTACGGCCGTGGTCGGGCTCCCGCCGTCGCGCCCCCACCCGTACCCGCAGGACCGGATCCGGCCACCACGGCGGCGCTGCACGCCGCGCTGCACGAACGCGGTGAGGGGCTCGGGCGTCGCGAGGCGATGGTCGCCCGACGCGAGGCCGAACTCACCCACGAGCACGAGTCCCTCGCCGAACTGCAGGCTCAGGCCGAGCTTGACCATGCCGCGGCCGATGCCCGGCGCACCGAGGCCGAGCGCCGGCTGGAGCAGATCGCGGGGCTGTCGGCGGCCCGGGCGCGCCAGGTCCTGCTGCAGGAGGTCGAGGACCAGGCCAAGCAGGACGCCGCCCGCCGGATCCGCCAGATCGAGGAGGACACCAAGCGCGAGGCCGAGCGCCGGGTGCGCAACATCCTGTCGGTCGTCATGCAGCGCCTCGCCGCCGGTCACGCCGCCGAGACGACCGTGTCGGTCGTCCAGCTCGCCTCCGACGACATGAAGGGCCGCATCATCGGCCGCGAGGGCCGCAACATCCGGGCCCTGGAGAACATCACCGGGGTCGACTTCATCATTGACGACACGCCCGGCGCGGTCGTCCTGTCGGGGTTTGACGGCGTGCGCCGGGAGCTGGCCCGGATCACCCTGGAGAAGCTCCTGCAGGACGGCCGCATCCATCCGGCGCGGATCGAGGAGACCTACTTTCAGACGAAGTCCGAGATGGAGACCCACATCGTCGAGCTCGGCGAGCAGGGGGCGTTCGACGCCGGTGTGCCGAGCGTCCATCCCGAGCTCGTCAAGCTGCTCGGTCGTCTGCGGTTTCGCACGAGTTACGGTCAGAACGTCCTCGCCCACTCGATCGAGGTCGCCCAGCTCGCCGCGATGATGGCGGACGAGCTCGGCGCGAGCGCCAAGACCGCCCGCCGGGCCGCCCTGCTGCACGACATCGGCAAGGCGGTCACCCACGAGGTCGAGGGCCCCCATGCCCTGGTCGGCGGTGACTTCGCCCGCCGCTACGGCGAGGACGAGGCCGTCGCCCATGCGATGGAGGCCCACCACAACGAGGTCGAGCCCCAGACGATCGAGGCGGTGATCGTCCAGGCCGCCGATGCGCTGTCCGGCGCGCGGCCCGGGGCACGCGGTGAGTCACTGGAGCAGTACGTGACACGGCTGCGCGACCTCGAGCAGATCGCCACCCGCCACCCGGGCGTGGAGAAGGTCTACGCGATGCAGGCCGGGCGGGAGATCCGCATCATGGTCGCCCCCGGGGCGATCGACGACGACGCCGCGACGTCGCTGTCCTACGAGATCGCCCGGGAGATCGAGAAGGAGCTCGAGTACCCCGGCCAGATCAAGGTGACGGTCATCCGCGAGTCCCGGGCGGTCCAGTACGCGCGGTGAATGCGTCGCGCGACCACGGACGTGACCGGCGGTGAGCCCGGAGGTCGCGCCGACAGCTGCCATCATGCGGGCATGACGCCGGTGGCCGGAGGAGCAAAGACCTACCACCTCACCACCTTCGGGTGTCAGATGAACGAGCATGACTCCGAGCGCATCAAGGGGATGCTCGAGTCGCTGGGCTACGGCGAGGCGCCCGAGCAGGACGGCGCCGACCTGATCCTCTTCAACACCTGCTCGATCCGGGAGACCGCCGACAGCCGCTTCGTGGCCCATCTCGGTCACGCCAAGCGGCTCAAGCGCGAGGATCCGACGCGGGTGATCGGCGTCGGTGGCTGCTGGGCGCAGTCGGTCAAGGACGAGGTGTTCACCCAGTTCCCGTTCGTCGACGTCGCCTTCGGCCCGGGCCAGGTCCACCGGCTCGCCGAGTTCCTCACCTCCGACTCGCTCACCGCCCAGGGGTTCTTCGAGTTCGAGGGGTTCACCGGCCACCTGCCGGCCAAGCGGGCCCGCGACTTTCAGGGCTGGGTGCAGATCTCGGTGGGCTGCAACTCGGTCTGCTCCTACTGCATCGTGCCCTCCACACGCGGGCGGGAGGTGAGCCGGCCGTGGGCCGAGCTCGTCGCCGAGGTCCGCGGGCTCGCCGCCGACGGGGTGACCGAGGTCACCCTGTTGGGTCAGAACGTCAACTCCTACGGCCGCGATCTGCCCCGCGACCGGCGGATCACGTTCGCCGAGCTGCTCACCGAGCTCGACGCGATCGACGGGATCGACCGCATCCGCTATACGAGCCCCCACCCCAAGGACATGCGCGAGGACGTGATCCGTGCCCACGCCGAGCTCACGTCGCTGTGTGAGCACATCCACCTGCCGTTGCAGTCGGGTTCCTCCGCGATCCTCAAGGCGATGCGTCGCACCTATTCCCGGGAGCGCTACCTGGACCGTGTCGCGCTCATCCGCGAGCACGTCCCCGACTGCGCCCTGACGACCGACATCATCGTCGGCTTCCCGGGAGAGACCGAGGCCGACTTCGCCCAGACGCTCGAGATCTGCGAGCAGGTCGGCTACGACGGTGCGTTCACGTTCATCTACTCACCGCGACGGGAGACCGAGGCCGCCGATCTGGACGGGCAGGTCGCGCACGAGGTGAAGGTGGAGCGCATGGGACGGCTGATCGAGGTCGTCCAGCGCCGGGCGCGGGAGCGCGCTCAGCGGTTCGTGGGGCGGACCCTCGAGGTGCTCGTCGAGGGACCCTCGCGGACCGATCCGACGCGCCTGCGCGGTCGCTCGCGCCATAACAAGGTGGTCAACTTCGAAGGTCTGGGCGCCGCCGGGGACATCGTCGAGGTGACGATCACCGACGCCACCAGTCAGACGCTCATCGGCGAGATGTCGCTCATCTCCCACGGCGTGCGCTGAGCTCCCTCCGCGCGCCGGGCGCGGGACCGCGAGCGAGTCCGTCCGCCCACTGTGCGAACATATGTTCGTGCGCTGGAGCAACCTGACGATCGACGCCGAGGAGACCGCCCATCTCCCCGGATACCGAGACGAGGCCGTGGTGCGCCATTTCGACGCTCCGGACTCGGTCCCGACCCGGTTCTATGAGATCCGGGCCAAGTCGATCCTCAACCGGGTGCCCGCGGCCTCGCAGATGCCGTTTCGCTGGACGATCAACCCCTATCGCGGCTGCACGCATGCGTGCACCTATTGCGCATGGGGCGGCACGCCGGTGCTGTTGGCCGACGGTCGGCACGCACCGATCGAGTCGTTGCAGGTCGGAGACGAGATCTACGGCACGCGATCCAGCGTGAAACACCGGCGCTACGCACGAGCCACCATTCTCAACAAGTGGGTCACGATCAAGCCGGCCTATCGGGTCATCTGCGCGGACGGCACCGAGCTCGTTCTGAGCGGTGATCACAGACTCCTCAGCGACCGAGGCTGGAAGCACGTCCTCGACGCGCCGAAGCACGGGCGTTCTCGGGCCCATCTCACGACGACGAACGCCCTCGTCGGGACTGGAGGCTTCGTGCCCCAGCCCGCGAAGAACGCCGAGTATCGTCGCGGCTATCTCACGGGGATGATTCGCGGAGATGGCCACCTCGCGTCTGACGGCCATCCCCAAGGCGGGCGCGCCGGCAAGATTGACCTGTTCAGGCTGGCTCTCGCGGACCCGGAGGCTCTTGACCGATCACATGCGTTCCTCGCCCGCACGGGCATCGACACCCGCGAGCGAGTCTTCTCAGCCACCGCCACCCATCGAGAAATGCGGTCGATCTCGTCTGGTGGTGGCGACGCGGTGCGCGCGATCGCTGACCTCATTGCGTGGCCGACAGGGCCGCAGACTCTGGACTGGACGTACGGCTTCTTGGCGGGGATCTTTGATGCCGGGGGATCGCGAAGCCACGTCGCGCTTCGCATCTCGAACACCGATCCGGAGATTCTCGGGTGGATCGAGGCATGTGCGGCTCGCCTTGGTTTCAAGACCTGCCGGGACCGCCCGAACTCCATCTCCGGCGCCACGACGGTGCGTGTCCGGGGCGGGCTTTCGGAGCACCTGCGCTTCTTTCACCTCACTGATCCCGTGATCACCCGCAAACGGACGATCGACGGCGAGATGGTGGAAACGTCCCGTGACCTCCGCGTCGTGGCGATCGAGCCGCTCGGTCGAGACCTTCCGCTGTATGACATCACCACCACGACCGGTGACTTCATCGCCAACGGCATCGTGAGCCACAACTGCTTTGCGCGGCCGACGCATGCCTATCTCGACTTCGACGCGGGCCGGGACTTCGAGCGTGAGATCGTCGTCAAGGTCAACGCGCCCGAGCGCCTGCGGGCCGAGCTCGCACGACCGTCGTGGACGGGGGAGCACATCGCGCTGGGGACGAACACCGATCCGTATCAGTGGGTCGAGGGCCGGTATCGGCTGATGCGGGGGATCTGGCAGGCGATGATCGACGCCGGCAACCCCGGCTCGGTGCTCACCAAGTCGCCGCTGCTGCTGCGCGACCTCGACCTGATGGTGGCGCTGCACCGCCGCGCCGACTTCAGCGCCGCGCTGTCGGTGCCGACGATCGAGGAGACGGCGTGGCGGGCGAGTGAGCCGCACACGCCCCACCCGCGGGCCCGGCTGGCGGCGGTGGCCACGCTCACCGCGGCGGGGATCCGCACCGGCGTCCTCGTCGCGCCCCTGATGCCGGGGATCAATGACGACCCCGAGCAGGTGCGGGAGATCCTGCGCGTGTGCCGCGAGGCGGGCGCGGACTACGTGAGCGGGATCGCACTGCACCTCCGCGGCGAGGTCCGTCAGGTGTTCATGGAGTGGCTGGCCGGCCATCGGCCGGATCTCGTGCCCCGCTACCGCGAGCTCTACCGGCGTGGCGCCTACGCGCCGACGGCCGAGCGACGGCGCCTCGCCGCCCTGCTGGAGGGGCCCCAGCTCGCGTCCGGTGGGCGGATCACCAGCTCGTGGCGTCCGGCCTCGTCGCCGCGGCGGACCCCGGCGATCGCCCCGGCGGCCGGAGTGCCGACGCCGCCGCCGCCGCGGCTGTTCTGAAGATTTCGCACAGAGGTTGATCGTCGTCGCCCGGTGACCGGGGCGGCGTGTGTCACCCTGAGCGGACGATGCCCCGGCAATTCAAACCCCGCAAGGACCTCAACCTCGACCGGATGTTCGAGACCCGCAGCGATGCCTGGGAGGCCGTCGGGCTGTCGGTCGAGTTCAACGAGCGGGTCGTCAAGCGGGCCCGTCGAGAGGCGATCTTCCTGGTCGCACTGCTCGTCGGGGTGCTCGTCGCCTATGACCATCGCCGGAGCATCTTCAGCCGGCACCTGATCGGCGGCCCCCATCAGACGACGAGCCTCTCGACCGGGTTGCAGGTCGTGGTCGTGCTGGCGATGATCGCGATCGGTTGGGCGTTGGCGCGGGACATCGGCAAGTTCGCCGGGCCCTCCTTCATGCGCCGAATGGACCCGGGGACCGCGGGCACGGTGGGGTTCCTCGTACGGCTGGCGGTGATCGTCGTCATGGTCCTGCTCGCTCTGTCGGTGGCGGGCGCCCGGTTGCAGACGCTCGCGGTCGGCGGCGGGTTCACCGCGGTGATCGTCGGGCTCGCCGCCCAGCAGACGCTCGGCAACGCGTTTGCCGGGATGGTGCTGCTCAGCGCGAGACCCTTCAAGGTGGGTGAGCGGGTGCGCCTGCAGGCCGGCGCGGTCGGCGGTCAGATCGAGGGCATCGTCTCCTCGCTGGGGCTGCTCTACACGGTGTTCACCCGCGGCGCCGACCAGGTGATGATCCCCAACAGCGTCGTGCTCGCCGCCGCGGTGGTGCCGCTGCGCGAACCCGAGGCCGTCGACGTCAAGGTCCGCCTCACCCACGGCGTGCGCCCCAGTCAGGTGCAGGCGATCCTGGAGAACGAGGTCCGGACCCCGACGAGCTCCAAGGGCGTCGTGCTGGAGGAGGTCGACGGCGACGACGTCGTCGTGCGCGTGCAGGCGACCCCGGAGATCGCCGACGACGGCCCCCGGCTCGCCGATGAGATCATGACCGTGCTGTCGACGCTCACCGGCGAGCACGCCGCCGTCCGCTCCCGCTGACGTCTGAGCGGGCGCTCGATGCGCCGGCGCTCGGACCGCCGCAGGCGGGTCCTCAGCGCTTGTCGACCTGTCCGCGCGCCATCTCGTCGGCGACGCGGTAGGCCCCCATCCGGCGACTCGCGCGCGCCGCGGTCCCCGGGGCGAGTGAGGCGAAGGCGGCGCCGACGCGCAACGGCATGGGCGCCACGTCGATCTCGGCCCGATCCTCGTCGATCGCGCGCAGCACCGCTCGGGCGACGTCCTCGGGGGTCCGGGTTCCGGTCCCCGGCGGCAGGGTCACCCCGGCCTCGTGGAACATCCCGGCGTCGCGGATGAAGCCCGGGCTGATCACCGAGACCCCGACGTTCTCGGGCGCGAGGTCCTGGCGCAGGGCCAGCCCGAACCCGCGCAAGCCGAACTTCGTCGCCGCGTAGAGCGAGGAGGCCGGCGAGGTCGCCTTGCCCGAGAGCGAGGAGATGAACACGATGTGGCCGCCGCCACGTTGCGCCATGCCCGGCGCGAGCGCCTGGGCGAGGATGATGGGGGCCCGCAGATTGATCTCGAGGATGCGGTCGATCTCATCCCGGGAGTGATCGGCGAGCAGACCGCTGCCCGGCAGCGCGGCGTTGGCGATCACGACGTCGGCCTGGGCGGCGTCGGCGATGAGACGGTCGAGGTCGTTGCGGACGGCGAGATCGGCGACGACGGCCCGGCCGTCGATCGTCGTCGCGAGCGCCTGCAGCTCGGACTCGCGCCGGCCGCTCACGATCACCCGGGCGCCGCGGTCGGCGAGCGCGAGCGTGATCGCCTTTCCCAGCCCCCCGGTCGCGCCGGTGACCAGGACCGTCGAGCTCTCCAGACGCACGCGGGACACAGGGCTCATGGCCGCGCAGTGTAGGAGAGCGACCCCCGGGATACTCAGGCGATGACGACCGCCCCGGTGATCGCGGTGTTCGGGCCCACGGGTGTGGGCAAGACCGAGGTCGCGGTCGCGCTCGCGGCGCGGCTGCGCGCGGTGGGGGAGGATCCGGTCGCGGTTTCCGCCGACGCGCTGCAGGTGTACGCCGGCCTGGAGCGACTCACCGGCGCGGCCGGACCGGGCGAGCAGGCGGCGCTGGAGCACCGACTGCTCTCCTTCGTGCCCATCGATGAGGGTTTCAGCGCGGGCCGCTACGCCGAGCTGGCCCACGCCGAGATCGACGGTCTGCTCGCCGCCGGTCGGCGACCGATCGTCGTCGGCGGCACCGGGCTCTACCTGCGGGCGGCGCTCACCGAGCTCGATCTGCGCCCGCCGCCCGCCGCGGGTGTGCGGGAGCGCTGGCTCGCCGAGCTCGACGCCCACGGAGCCGCTGCGCTCTACCAGCGCCTCGCCGCGCGCGCCCCCCAGGTGGCGAGCCGGATCGCCCCCGGCGACCGCCACCGGATCGTCCGCGCCCTGGAAGTGCTCGACGACGCGCCCACGCCCGACATCTCGACCGCGCCCACCGACGCGGCGCCGTCGCAGCTGTGGACCTCGGCGACCCGTCATCCGACGCTGCTCGTCGGCCTCACCATGGAGCGGACGGCGCTGTATACGCGCATCGATGCGCGCGTCGAGGCGATGATCGCCGCCGGCGCCGAGCAGGAGGTCCGCCGGGCCGCGCCCTGCGCCTCGGCGACCGCCCGCAAGGCGCTCGGCTTCTCCGAGCTGCTGTCCGGCGATGTCGAGGCGATGAAGCGACGCACGCGCAACTACGCCCGCCGCCAGCTCACCTGGATGCGCAAGCTTGCTGACGTGCTCGTCATCGATGTCACCGAGCGCCCGCCCGACGCGGTCGCGGCGCAGATCCACGACGTCTGGGCCGTGGGGGACCGCTGACGCGACGGGGTCAGAAGATCCCGACGAACGGGTAGAGGAGACCGGCGGCGACGAGGACGCCCACCGCCCACAGCCCCACCGCCCCTCGCAGCCAGCGACGCCGCCGGCGCCACAGCTGGGAGACGAGATACACGACGCCGAGGTAGATCCCCGGCATCACGATGATCATGTAGTAGAGGTAGCTGATGCGGTGATCGAGCGCGCTCTCCAGGTCATAGGGGACCCAGGTCCCGATGAACCAGGCGAGTGCGAGCAGCGCGATCTGGATCTCGGCGGGGGACCGTCCGCCGCGCCGGCGGCGCAGGACCCGCCACCCGCAGCAGGCGAGGGCGGGGATGAGCAGCACCAGGATCACCGGGTTGATCACGCCCAGGAACGCCGACACCGGGTGGATCGCCCCGGCGCCCGCACCGGGCAGCGACGCGTTGACCTTCAGGTAGGTGATCGAGCCGAGGTCGAACAGCCACTGCCACGGGTAGGAGGCGATCCCGGTCGCGCCGTTGGGGTTGGTGAGCGCGGCCGCGTAGGTGACGATGTGGCGCAGATGGGCGATCGGCCCCCCGGTGATGAGCAGATGCTGGCTGTCGGCGTAGGGCGTGGCGATCAGCCCCATCACCCACAGCCCGAGGATGAATCCCGCGATCGACCCGAGCACCACGACCGACAGGCGGTAGGCCGACCGGCGCAGCGACCACGCGGCGGGCAGGGGGTGGGCGGGGTCGTCGTCCCGGCGGGCGAGCAGCACCCGGCCGACCTCGAGCACCCCGAGCACGAGCAGGGCGTAGGGAGCGACCTCCTTCATGCAGTCGGCGATCGCGAGCACCAGCGCCGCCGGCCACACCCACCCTCGCATGTAGAGCGCCACCCCCCAGACGACGGGGGCGAGGGCGTAGCCGTCGAGGATCCCGATCCGGCCGGTGACCAGGAGCAGGTTGTCGGCGGCCATGAGCGTCGCCGCGCCCACCGCCGACCAGGGGCCGCCCCCGGAGAAGCGCACGAGGGCGTACATCCCGAGGATCGCCAGCGACATGAAGAGCACGGAGCCGATCCGCCAGGCGAACGGACCGTCGCCGAAGATCTCGATCGCGGCGGCCATGATCAGCTTGGCGCCCTGGGGATGCTCGGCGTTGGGGTCGCTGCCGAGCGGAGAGGTGGCGTAGTGGGCGCCGGCCGGCGGGTGGATGTGGGCGATGACCCGCGCCGCATTGACGTAGTAGGCCTCGTCGAAGACGAGCGTGTGCGCATCGGCGGTCGTGCACGGCGACGCACACGGCTCACCGAGCCGGTAGACGCGGGCGCCCAGCGAGAGCACCGAGACGACCGCGAGGACCATCAGCGGCGCCCATGAGGGCGGGCGCAGATGCGCGAGTCGAGTGAGGGCGCCGGCCATCGAGATGGGCCTAGACTGCCGCCGCGTGGAGTTTGAGAAGTGGCACGCCCTCGGGAACGACTATCTGATCCTGGAGACAGATGCGCTGCCCTTCGCGCTGACCCCCGCGCGCATCCGGGCGATCTGCGCCGCGCACACCGGCGTCTTCGGCGACGGGATCCTGCTCCTGTCGCCGCCTGACGCACCCGGCTACGTCGCCCGGCTGCAGATCTTCAACCCCGACGGCTCGGAGTCGGCGCTGTCGGGGAACGGTGCGCGGGAGGCGGTCCTCTACCTGCACCGCCACGGCCGCGCGGGTGGCGAGCAGTTCTCCATCCAGACCGCCGCCGGTGAGATCCGCCCGACGATCACCTCCCCGACGACCGCCGCTCTGGACATCGGCCGGGTGCGCCTGCGCAGCGACGACTATCCCTCCGGCGCGCCGGACGGGCGCGGCGAGCTCACCGACGTGCACGCCGGCCACGCCCACACCTGGTCCTTTCAGCACGTGCAGGTCGGCAACCCCCAGTGCGCGATCCGCGTCGCGGACACCACCACCCTCCAGGAGCTCAAGCTCTCCCACCTCGGGTCCGGGATCGAGCACCACGCGCTGTTTCCCAATCGCACGAACGTCTCCTGGTATACGCCCCTCGCCGACGATCGAATTCGCGCGCGGATCTTCGAGCGGGGGGTCGGGGAGACGGCCTCCAGCGGCACCGGGGCGACCGGCGCCGCGGTCGCCCACGTGCTCGCCGGCGGCGACTCCCCGGTGACCGTCGTGCTCGACGGCGGTGAGCTCGAGGTCGAGGTCGGAGAGGACCTTCACGTGACCCTGAGCGGCTGGGCGGTGCCGGTGTTCTCCGGCCGCCTCGCCGACGACTTCATCGAGGAGCTGCATGCAACCGAGTAGGCGCCTGGCCCAGATCCCCCCGTACCTGTTCGCCGAGCTCGAGCGTAAGATCGCCGACAAGCAGGCGGCCGGCGTCGACGTGATCAGCCTCGGCATCGGGGATCCGGACATGCCGACCTACGCCCCGGTGATCGCGGCCGCGCAGGCGGCGGTCGCCGACCCCGGCACCCACCGCTACCCGAGCAACCGCGGCCGCGCGGAGTTCCGGGAGGCCCTGAGCGCCTTCTACGCCCGGCGCTTCGCGGTCACCATCGATCCCGCCACCGAGGTGATCCCGGCGATCGGCGCCAAGGAGTGCATCTTCAACCTGAGCCTCGCGTTCCTGGACCCCGGCGACGTCGCGCTCGCCTCCGATCCCGGATACCCGGTGTACACCGGCGGGCCGCTGATGGCGGGCGGTGAGTCCTACCTGATGGGCCTCGAGCCCGACCGCGCCTTCGCGCCCGACCTCGACGCGATCCCCACCGAGATCCTCGACCGGGCCCGGCTGATGTTCCTCAACTACCCGAACAACCCGACCGGAGCGATCGTCCCCGACGGCCTGTTCGCCCACGCGATCGAGCTCGCCCGGCGCCACGACTTCCTCATCGTCCACGACAACGCCTACTCCGAGACGACGTTCGACGGCTACGTCGCACCGTCGTTTCTGGCCACGCCGGGCGCCAAGGACGTCGGCGTCGAGGTGTTCTCGCTGTCGAAGGGCTACAACATGACCGGCTGGCGGTGCGCGGCGATCCTCGGCAACGCCGAGGCGATCGCCCAGTACTGGCGGCTGAAGTCAAACGTCGACTCCGGCCTGTTCGACGCAATCCAGCTCGCCGGCGCGGCAGCGCTCGCGCCCGAGGTCGACGCCTCGGTGGCCGAGATGAACGCGGTCTACGCCCGCCGGCGCGACCTCGTCTGCGATGCGCTCGCCGCCGCGGGCGTCGAGGTCACCCGGCCCCAGGGGACGATCTACGTGTGGGCGCCGATCCCCGACGGCTACGCGAACGCCGCCGCCTATTGCGAGCACGTGCTCGAGGAGGCCGCGGTCGTGATCTCACCGGGGGGCGCCTACGGCCCCCACGGGGAGGGGTTCTTCCGGATCAGCCTCACCTGCGCCGACGACCGCCTCACCGAGGCCGTGGCGCGGATCGGTCGTCTGCGCGGCTGACGGGGGCGAGCGTCCCCGGCGGTCGCGGCTAAAATCGACGGGGCTTGGCTCCGTCGCACGCCACCTCCAACGGTCGCCCACCTGCCGCGCCCCCCGCCGGTCGCGCCCGCCAGCGCGCATTCATGATCGCCGCCCTGCCCGCCGGTGCGGACGAGCAGCTGTCTGAGCTCGAGGAGCTGCTGCGGACCGCGGGCGCCGCCGCCGTCGGGCGGACGATCCAGCGTCGGGACACGCCGCATCCCAACACGTATCTCGGACCGGGCAAGATCGCCGAGCTCAAGGACGAGCTCCAGGCGGCCGACGCGAACCTCGTCGCCTGCGACGACGAGCTGTCCCCGCGCCAGGAGCGCAACCTCGAGAAGGCGCTCGGGGTGCCGGTCATCGACCGCACCACGGTGATCCTCGACATCTTCGCCGACCACGCCCACACCGCCGAGGGCAAGCTTCAGGTCGAGCTCGCCCAGCTCGAATACAACCTCGCCCGGATGCGCGGCCTGTGGACCCACCTCGAGCGACTCGGCGGCGGCATCGGCACCCGGGGACCGGGCGAGTCGCAGATCGAGACCGACCGTCGGCTGGCCCGTGACCGGATCTCGGCGCTCAAGCGCCGCCTCGCCCAGGTCCGCGGCACCCGGGAGGTGATGCGCGCCGAGCGTGAGCGCGCCCACCTGCCCCAGGTCGCGCTCGCCGGCTACACCAACGCCGGCAAGTCGACGCTGCTCGGCGAGCTCACCGGGGCCGAGGTGTCGGTCCGTGACCGCCTGTTCCACACCCTGGACCCCACGACCCGCGTGATGCGCGCGGGCGGGCGTGACTATCTCATCACCGACACCGTCGGCTTCATCCGCAAGCTGCCCCATCAGCTCGTCGACGCGTTCGGGGCGACGCTCGAGGAGACGATCCGCGCCGACCTCATCCTGCACGTCGTCGACGCCTCCGCCGAGGAGGACGAGCTGCTGGCGATGACCCGAGCGGTCGAGGACGTGCTGGAGGAGATCGAGGCCGGTGAGGCGACGACGGTGCTCGTGCTCGCCAAGGCCGACCGGATCGATGCCGAACGCCGGACCGAGCTCGCCCATCGCCATCCCGAGGCGGTGCTCGTCTCCGCCGCCACCGGCGAGGGCCTCCCGGCGCTCGTGGAGCGCATCGAATCCGAGTTTCAGCGCCGGCTGCAGGAGGTCGAGCTGCTCGTGCCCTATCGCGAGGGGGGACGGCTCGCCGAGCTGCACGCGCTCGCGGGCGACCTCGAGCGCGAGGACACCCCCGACGGGGTCCGGGTGACCGTCCGGCTGCCGCCCGGCGTCGTCGCCCGCTTCGCACCGTTCGCGCTCAGCCGCACGTGACCCCGGCCGTGGCGCTGCGCGTCCGGCGCCTTGACCCACGGGCCACGCTGCCCGCCCGCGCCCATCCCGGCGATGCCGGCCTGGACCTGCATGCGCTCACCGCCGGCCGCCTCGATCCCGGCCACCGCGCGATGGTCCAGACCGGTATCGCCGTGGAGATCCCCGCCGGCCAGGCGGGGCTCGTGCTGCCCCGCTCGGGCCTGGCCGCCCGCCACGGGGTCGCGCTCGTCAACGCGCCGGGATTGATCGACGCCGGCTACCGCGGCGAGCTGCGGGTGCTCCTGCTGAACACCGATCCCGCCGCGCCGTTCACCTGGGCGGCGGGGGACCGCATCGCCCAGCTCGTGCTCATCGCCGTCGGGCTCGGCGACGTCGTCGAGGTCGGCGGGCTCACCGCCTCCGCCCGGGGCGAGGGCGGATTCGGCTCGAGCGGAAGCTGAGGCCCCCGATGTCGCGCCGCCGACCGCTCCGGGTCATCGCCTCGGCGGCCGCGCTGGTGCTGCTGCTCATCGG
>CAZZWJ010000035.1:0-14531 GCA_964657875.1 uncultured Solirubrobacteraceae bacterium | reverse complement strand
CCGCAGCCTGCCCTGTGGTTGCTCTTCAGTGCTGCCGTTGCCCAGCCCACGGGCGCGGTCTGAGCGGCCGCGCGGGATCGGTGGACCAGCGGAGGCCCGTCGCGGAACTCAGTGTGCGTGAGCGCTCGGCGCAGACAGCCGTCGGACAACCGGCCCGCATTCGGACTCGTGGGGCCGGGGGAGTTCTGCGAGGGCGTCCCGCCGGTGCATTTCGTGACACGTGTCGGCCCTAGGGGCGATGCGTGGTAGGAAACGCCCCCGTGCGTGCATGTCTGGCGACTCGCGCCTCCGGCGGCGCGACGCGTGGCACGAAATTTCAGGCAGCGTCTAGCCTCGGCCGCCGTGCCGACCCCGCCCGTCATCGCCGTCCATGCCGGAGCCGGCCCCGTCTCGCCGGACCCCGCGCTGCGCGAGGAGGCCCGTGCGGCGCTGATCACCGCGCTGCAACGCGGGCGCGCGGCGCTCGCCGACGGCGGCGACGCGCTCGACGCCGTCGAGGCGGCCGTGGCCTACATGGAGGACGAGGTCGAGTTCTTCAACGCCGGGCGCGGCGCGGTGCTGTGCGAGGACGGCACCGCCCAGCTGTCGGCGGCGGTGATGCGCGGGCATGACCGCGGGGCCGGCGCGGTCGCCCTGCTCACCCGCACCCGCAGCCCCGTCGCCGCGGCCCGCGCCGTGATGGAGCACGCGCCCTACGTCCTGATCGCGGGCTCCGCTGCCGACGAGTTCGCGGCCGCCCACGGCCTGGAGCAGTGCCCGCCGGACTACTTCGTCACCGAGCGCCAGCGCACGCGCCTCGCCGACCGCGGCTCTGACTTCATCCCCGGGACCGTCGGGGCGGTGTGTCGGGACGCCACCGGCGGGCTCGCCGCGGCGACCTCCACAGGGGGCCGGCGCGGCCAGCTGCCCGGCCGGATCGGCGACACGCCGACGATCGGGGCGGGTACCTGGGCCGATGACCACGTCGCGGTCTCCTGCACCGGTGATGGTGAGGCGTTCGTCCGCGCCGCCGCTGCCCACAGCCTCGCGATGCGAGTCGCCGGAGTCGCCGGGGGCGCCGGGGGCGCCACCGCGCTCGCCGAGGCCGCCGATCACACGCTGGCAGACGTGCGGCGCTGTGAGGGGACCGGCGGACTCATCGCGGTCACCGCGGACGGCGAGGTCGTCCTGCCCTACACCAGCGGGGCGATGAACCGCGGGTGCTGGCGCGAGGGCTCAGCCCCCGAAGCCTGGGTCTGACGGACCACTACATTGACCCGATGACGACTCCCGCGTACCGCGCGCCCACCGACATCCCCGACCAGGCCGGGCGCACGGTGATCATCACCGGCGCCAACTCCGGGATCGGCCTCGCCGCCGCCCGAGCGCTCGCCGCCAAGGGCGCCCACGTCGTGCTCGCCGTGCGTGACCCCCGCGCGGGGGAGCGGGCCGCGCAGCAGATCCCGGGCTCCACCGAGGTGCATGAGCTCGACCTCGCCGACCTCGCCTCGGTCCACGCGTTCGCCGACGCCTGGCAGCGGCCGGTCGACCTGCTCATCAACAACGCCGGCGTGATGATGCCCCCGGCGGGCAAGACCGTCGATGACTTCGAGACCCAGTTCGGCACCAACCACCTCGGACACTTCGCGCTCACCAACCGGCTGCTCACCCACGTCGGCGACCGCGTCGTCACCGTGAGCTCGATGGGGCATCGCTTCGGCAACATCGACTTCGACGATCTGCAGTGGGAGCGCCGGACCTACAACGCGACCCGTGCCTACGGACAATCCAAGCTCGCCAACCTGCTGTTCACGGCCGAGCTGCAGCGCCGTCTGACCGCGGCGGGCTCGCGGGTGACCGCGACCGCGGCGCACCCCGGCTACGCCGCGACCAACCTCCAGCGACACATCGAGTCCAACCGGCCGATGGAGTTGTTGGGGGCGCTCGGCAATCGGGTCTTCGCCCAGAGCGCCGACGCGGGGGCGCTGCCGACGCTCTACGCCGCCCTCGCCGACGTCCCGGGTGACAGCTACGCCGGGCCTCAGGGGTTCCTGCAGCAGCGCGGGAAGGCGGCGCTCGTCTCCCGCTCACGCGCGGCGCAGGACCCGCAGGTCGCCCGGCGGTTGTGGGAGGTCTCCGAGCAGCTCACCGGCACCCGCTTCCCGCTTACCGAGGGCCCCGATCGGGAAGCGTCTGCGCATGGCTGATACGAAAACATGGTTCATCACAGGCACATCCAAGGGCTTTGGACGGGAGTGGGCGATCGCGGCGCTGGAGCGCGGTGATCGCGTCGCCGGCACGGCGCGCGACACCTCCTCGATGGAGGACCTCGTCCAGAAGTACGGCGATCGCATCCTCGCGATCGAGCTCGACGTCAACGACCGTGACGCGGACTTCGCCGCCGTCGCGCGGGCTCACGACCATTTCCACGGTCTCGACATCGTGGTCAACAACGCCGGATACGGGCAGTTCGGGATGGTCGAGGAGCTCACCGAGGAGCAGCTGCGGGAGCAGATCGAGACCAACCTGTTCGGCGCGTTGTGGATCACGCAGGCGGCGCTTCCCTACCTGCGAGAGCAGGGCTCGGGCCACATCATCCAGGTCTCCTCGATCGGCGGCATCTCGGCGTTCCCCGGGATCGGCGCCTACCACGCCTCCAAGTGGGCGCTGGAGGGGATCAGCCAGTCACTGGCGGCCGAGGTCGCGGACATGGGAATCCATGTCACGCTGATCGAGCCCGGTGGCTTCTCGACCGACTGGGGTGGACCGTCGGCCAAGCACGCCGAGACTCTTGATGCCTACGACGGTGTCCGCAAGGCGGGCGAGGAGCGCCGCAAGGGCAACGAGCCCGGCGATCCGGAGGCGACCGCGGAGGCGCTGCTGAAGATCGTCGACGCCGATCAGCCGCCACTGCGCGCGTTCTTCGGCAAGGCGCCGCTGGGCATCGCCGAGCAGGATTACGAAGCGCGCCTCGCGTCGTGGCGCGAGTGGCAGCCGGTCGCCGAGCTTGCGCACGGCTGATCCGGGTCGGACAATCGCGTAGGGCGGCTCCGCCCTCACGTCAAGCGGGTACAAAGGGACGCATGATCGGATTCGGGATACAGGTCAACAACGGCGGGGCCCACGCGGGTCCCGCCGGCCTGTGGGCCCCGATCTTGCTCATCGTCGCGGGTGCCATCGTCGGCGGCCTGATGCTCCCGCTGCTTCGCATCGCGCTGGTGCGCGGGCGCGCCGCACTGCGGGGCTGGCGGGCTCGGCGGCGACGAATCGCGGCCGCCGTCGGCGCCGAGCGCCGGGCGCGGGCGTTGATGAGCGAGCTGTGCCCCTACGGCTGGCGCGCGGAGATCACGCTGTTTGAGGGTCAGGAGCAGGCTGAGCACGGCGAGATCGTCCGCGCGCCCGTCGCCCTGGACTGGTTTGAGCTGAGCCACGGTGGTGGTCAGCCTGCGGTGATGCGCCGCGTGTGGGCGCCGAGCGTCGGCGAGGCGCTGGAGGCGATGGTCGCCGACCGGCGCACCGACGAGGCACTGGAGGCGATCGAGCTGCGTGCGACCGCCGACGGCGCCGCCTGGCCCGACCTGTAGTCCTCGGCGGCGGTCTCGCCGCGCCGGGCCTGGCCCGCGGGCGAGCGGTACCGAGCGCCCATACGTCCGCGGTCGTCGCCGCATAGCCTCCACAGCATGCAATTCGCTATCGCCTACTTCCCCACCCACGACGCGATGGGGCCGGCCGCACTCGCCCAGATGATCGAGGAGCGGGGGCAGGAGTCGCTGTTCGTCGCCGAGCACTCCCACACCCCGGCGTCGCGGGAGAGCCCGTATCCCGGCGGCGGTGAGCTGCCGCGCAAGTACAACCACACCTATGACCCGTTCGTGGCGCTCACGGCCGCCGCGGCGGTCACCTCGAGGCTGCGGATCGGGACCGGCGTCTGCCTGGTCAACCAGCGCGACCCGATCATCACCGCCAAGGAGGTCGCCTCCCTCGACGACATCTCGGGCGGACGGTTTGAGTTCGGGGTCGGGGCCGGCTGGAACCGCGAGGAGATGCGCAACCACGGCACCGATCCGCGCACGCGGATGAAGCTCGTCGCCGAGCGGGTCCACGCGATGCAGGAGATCTGGACCCACGACACCGCGAGCTTTCACGGCGACTTCGTGAACTTCGACGACATCTGGATGTGGCCCAAGCCGGCGCAGCGTCCCCACCCGCCGGTGCTCGTCGGCGGTGGCGGCCCGACCGTCCTGGACCGGGTGCTCGACTTCGGCGACGCCTGGTTTCCCACCTGGGGCGAGGTCGCCGACGACCTCGAGACCCGGACCCAGGAGCTGCGCGACCGCGCCGACCGGCCGATCGACGTGATGGTGAGCGGCGCCCCCGCCGACGCCGCGGTGCTCGCGCGCTGTGAGAAGCTCGGGGTCTCCCGCGTCACCCACTGGCTGCCCTCCGCCGGCCGCGGACCGATCGAGGCGGCGCTGGAGCGCTGGGAGTCGGCGATCGCCGAGCTGCTCGGCTGATGGACGTCTCCGAGGCCCGCGCGCGGTTCGCCGCCGCGCGGGTCGTGCGCCTGGCCACGGTGACCGCCGCCGGTCGCCCGCACCTCATCCCGACCGTGTGCGCGGTCGCGGGCGACACCGTCTACTCGGCGGTCGACGCAAAGCCCAAGCGCACGACCGCGCTCGCGCGGCTGGACAACGTCGCCGCCCATCCGCGGGTGTGCCTCCTCGCCGACCACTACGCCGAGGACTGGGCGACGCTGTGGTGGGTCCGGGCCGACGGCAGCGGGCGGGTGCTCGACGCGACGACGCCGGAGGCGGCCCGCGCGGTCGCCCTGCTCGCCGTTCGCTACCCCCAGCAACAGGTGATCGGGGCGGTGCTCGCGGTCGACGTGAGCCACTGGAGCGGCTGGTCGGCGTCGGAGACGGGGTCGGGGTCGGGGTGACCCCCACCGCGGGTCAGAGGATCGTCGCCCCCGCCGCGGCGAGCTCGTCGAGCGCCCGCTGTGATCTCTCGGGATCGATCCCCCGGATCGCCGCGCGGTTGATCGTCACCGCCAGCCCCGACTTCAGGGCGTCGCGAGCGGTCTCGGCGATGCAGTAGTCGGTCGCCAATCCGACGATCATCACCTCGTCGACGTCGCGCTCACGCAGCACCGTCCCCAGGGCGTCGGCATCGAACGCCGAGTAGCCGGGACCGTCCACCGCCACGCCCTTGTCGATGACGCCGTCGGTGGCGAGGCCGACGATCCCCGGGTCCAGATCGGCTCCGGGGAGCTGCTGGACGCAGTGCTCGGGCCACTCCCCGCCCTGGGCGATGAACGAGCTGTGATCGGCCGGGTGCCAGTCCCGGGTGGCGAGCACGACATCGAAGTCGCCGGTGTCGACGAGCGCGCGGATCGCCGGGACGACGGCGTCACCGTCGGGGACCGGGAGCGCGCCTCCGGGCAGGAAGTCGCGCTGGACGTCGACGATGACGAGCGCTCGGCTCACCGGCCGCCCGAGCGGTAGCCCGAGGCCCGCTCCTGGATTGAATTGAGGTCCAGCTCACCCCGGTAGAAGGAGTTCGCGAGCATGAAGACGACGGCCCCGATCAGGCACAGGAACGCGTCCCCGAAGCCGAAGGCGACCCAGGCGGCGACGAAGAGGAAGCCGAGCAGGGCGGAGAACTGTTGAGAGGTCATGTCGGATCCGATCTGGTTGGTTCATAGCCGGTGAGCGTGACGTTCACGGCCAGCGGGGTGAGATGGTGTCGCTCGAGCTCCTCGGCGACGCGGCGACGCACGTCACCGAGCGTCGCCACGAGCTCGTCGGCGGCGTCGAGCCCGACGTCGAGGTTGACCGCGTCGGTGCCGAGGCGGCCGGTGACGCCGATCACGTGCTCGTTGCCCCGGGCGGCGACCTCGGCGATCCGCTCCACGGCCCGGGGGCGCACGATCGTCGCTCCGCCGGAGCTCGAGAGGCCGATGTCGGTGCGGGCGAGGTAGGGGCGAGGCAGCGCCTGCAGGGCGAGGAACAGGAAGGCGAGGAACACGAGCAGGCCGCCGATGCCGGCGATCAGCGAGATCGCCGTCGTGAAGCTCGCGTGGTGCAGTCCCGCCAGCCACGTGTAGGCGGCGTGGTAGCCGCTCACGCGCTCGATCGAGCTCGGAGCGACCTTCAACGCGAGCAGTCCGTCGAGGACGCCACCGTAGATGAGCGCGAGCGCGAACAGGACGGCGAGCCCGCGGGTGACCAGCGCCCAGGGTGCCCGGCGCAGGTTCACGCGCTGTCGGATCATGCGCGGTTCGCCTCCGTCTCGGCCGGCGACATCAGCTTGACCTTCACGTTGGGCTTGAGGTGCAGGCTTTCGGCGAATGGGTCCAGACGGGCGTGCAGCTCGCCGACGACGGTCTCGAGGTCGGGCTCGGCGCCCCGCTGGGCCCGGACGCGCAGCCGCCCGCGCTCACCGCTGCGGCGCAGCCTCACCCGCGGGCGCCGGGTTCCCGTCACCCCCGGCGCGGATTCGGTGAGCGAGCGGGTCATCCGGCTGACGGCCCGCGGGCGGGCGTACAGGCCGCCGCGAGCCTCGTCGCCGTCGATCACGAGCAGCCGCTCGCGGCGCGACCCGAGCAGGCCGACGAGCAGCGCGAGCCCGATCACGACCGCGGCGATCCCGCCGAGCAGGGCGAGCGTCGCGGTCGAGCCGGGGGCTGCGATCTGCTGCAGGTAGTGGCCGACGTGTCGGCGCACGACCGGCAGGTGCAGCAGCCGGTCCGGGCGCGCGGAGCCGATCGAGATGAGCCCGTTGAGGCAGTAGAGGCCGACGCCGATGCCGAGCGCCGCGATCGCGAGCATCAGCAGCAGCTCGAGCAGGCGCGCGAGGGCCTTGAGCGCCAGCATCAGACCGAGCTCGGCTCGGCGATCCCGGTGACGAGGATCGACACGCTGGCCACCGCGAGGCCGGCATCGGCGGTGGTGGTCTGGATCACCTCGCGGACGCGGTCGCCGAGCGGATGCAGCGCCACCATCTCACAGATGAGGCGCAGCGTCACGTCATAGCCGCCCTCCGGGGCGATGATCGAGGTCACCCCGGGGACGAGCACGCCGCCGCCGGTCGTCGCGAAGCGCCCGTCGGGCCCGGCGTCCAGGTCGGCGACGCCGGGCACGGCGAGCGCCGTCTCACGGGCGATCTGCGCGATGCGGACCCGGGCGGACGGGCCGTTGGCGATGGGCGGCTCCACGTCGTCGTTCAGCTCAGGAGGATGAGGAGTCCTCGCTCTCCTCATCACCCGGGAAGTACAGGTCGGTGACCGAGATGTCCACTGCGGTGACGTGCAGGCCGGTCGTGGCCTCGATGCGGCGCACCACGTTGTCGCGGATCGCCTGGGCGACCTCCGGAATCGACTCGCCGTAGTCGATGACGACGCTCATCGTCACCGCCGCGTCGGAGTCGGTCACGTCGACATTGACGCCCTGGGTCACGTTGTCGGCGACCTGCAGGCGCTGGGTCACCGCTCCGAGGGCCCGCGCGACCGCGCCGCCGAGGCGGTGGACGCCGTTGACCTCACGCGCGGCGAGACCCGCGACCTTGGTGACGACGACCTCGGCGATCGTGGTGGTGCCGCGCTCGGTCTCCAGACGGCCGCGGCCGTCACCGGTGCTCAGGCTGGTGCTCGTCTTCGGCGTCAGCGATGCGGATGAAGTGGGGGTCTCGGCCATCTGGGTGTCCTCTCGTGGAAAAGCGCTCAGACGGAAGGTACCCGCGCTGACACTTCGGTCAAACGGCTCCGTCGTCGGGGGGCTGGATGCCATCGCGATCGGCCCACTCCAGGAGCGGCGCGAGATCAAACGCGGCGTCGTCGATACCCGCCTGCAGATCCCCGAGACGTGCGAAGCGCTCCGGCATCGTCGCGATCGTCAGCTCCGGTGGGGAGACGTCGTCGAGCTCGGCCCATGTGAACGGCGCGGACACGGTCGCCGCCGGGACCCCCCGGACCGAGTAGGCACAGGCGATCGTGTGGTCCCGGGCGTTCTGGTTGTAATCGACGAACACCTTCGTCGGGTCCCGGTCGCGCCGCCACCACGTCGTCGTCGCGTCCGCGGGCGC
This sequence comes from uncultured Solirubrobacteraceae bacterium, assembly GCA_964657875.1. Lineage (GTDB taxonomy): Bacteria > Actinomycetota > Thermoleophilia > Solirubrobacterales > Solirubrobacteraceae > Palsa-465. The sequence continues at coordinate 6,470 of CAZZWJ010000035.1, read as the reverse complement.
CCGGCGCTCGACCTCCCGCGCGAACGCGAGCGCGGCCCGGCGCAGCTCGGTGAAGCCATGCTCTGCAGCGATGCGCACGTAGACGTGGATCCCGGACCCACCCGAGGTCTTGGGCCAGCCGACGGCACCGAGCTCGTCGAGCACCTCGTGGGCGACGGCGGCGACGCGCTTGACCCGCTCCAGCGGGCAGTCGTCCATCGGATCCAGGTCGATCCGCCATTCGTCGGGTCGCTCCACGTCGCCGGCGCGCGAGTTCCAGGGATGAAACTCCACGGTCGACATCTGCACCGCCCAGATGACGCTCGCCAGCTCGGTGACGCACAGCTCATCGGCGTGGCGGTCATAGCGCGGAAAGGTCACCCGGACCGTCTGCAGCCAGTCCGGCGCGCCGGCCGGGATCCGCTTCTGGTGGACCTTCGCCCCGTCGGTGCCCTTGGGGAAGCGGTGCAGCATGCAGGGACGCGCATACAGCGCCCGCACGATCCCGTCCCCGACGCCGGTGTAGTAGTCGACGAGATCGCGCTTGGTCTCCCCCCGGGCGGAGAAGTAGACCCGGTCGGGGTTGCTCACCCGTATGGTGCGCGTCCCGACCCGGACCTCGATCGCCTCGCTCATCGGCGCCGGCTCAGCGCAGCGACCACAGGCCGTCGAAGCCGATGTGCTGCTCGTCGGCGACGTGCCCGAGCTGCTCACGGGCGTCGTCGAGCTCGATCGCGCAGACGGCGGCGACCTCGATCGTGGCCAGCGGCTCACCGGCCCAGGCGAGGACCTCGCTCACGTCGCTGGGGTCCTCGCGCCGGGACAGCTCCGGGGCGAGGTTGGCGATCGCGGTCTCATAGGCCGCCAGCGGCTGAAAGCCGGGCACGGTCAGCGTGCGGTCAGCGCAGGTGAGCACCCAGGACGGGCAGGTGTAGCGATAGCCGCCGTCGTCGGTGGAGGCGAGCTTGTGCGACAGCGCGAGCGCCTCGGGCGTGGGCGCGCGTGCCGCGGCCATGTCGCCGTCGAGTGCCTGCTCGGTCTCGGGCTCCTCCAGCCACCGCATGAGCAGGTCGGGGTCGATCTCGGCCAGCTGCGCGGCGTCGCGCAGGGTGGCGGGCTCGTCGAGCGGATGCCCGCTGAAGTTGAGTACCCGCAAGGCGCGCAGCATCGCCCGCTCCCGCGCGGGCTCGTGCATGCGCACCGCGACGACGGCACGGCATGCGGTCACCGATCCGGCCAGCCGTGCGGGCTCGGCGGTCTCCATCGGCATGTGGTGGGCGTGCGCGAGGCGGCTCGCGCCCTTGGCCAGCATCTGCGGGGTGAGGCCCTTGGCCTCCATCTCGGCGCCGGTGCGGTGCAGCCCGACCATCCGCGGGGCATAGTTGAGCCCCTCGCCATAGAGCCACTCGATGCGACGGCGCGACGGCTCGGCCGACCACGCGAACGGGCAGGCGGGATCGGTGTACTCGGAGATCTGGATCGTGGGCATGGTCTCTCGCTACCCCCGGGAGGACCGCGTCAGACCGCGCCGGCGGCGCCCTCGACCTCGTGCCCGCGCTGGCACAGCAGCGACAGCAGGGCGCCGGCGAAGGCGACGACCGCGCCGACGAGCAGCGCCCGGTGCAGGCCATCGAGAAACGCGAGTTGGGCACCGTGGGTGATCGCGACCGCGAGGGCATGGGGGGTGCGGGCGCTCACCGGGGCGATCCCCTGCGAGACGGCCTCCCGGACCGCGACCGTGGACAGCTTGGCGATCACGCCGTGGGGCACGCCGGCGGCGGTGAGACGGCCGGCGAGGTGGGAGTCCACCCCGCCGACGATCACGGTGCCGAGCACCGAGGTGCCGATCACGCCGCCGAGCTGGTTGCCGGTCTGCTGCATCCCGCCGGCGACGCCCGCGCGCTGCACCGAGACGTTGCCGACGATCGCCTGCGTGGAGGCGACGATGATGAAGCCGAGCGCGATCCCCACGAGCAGGAACCACGGCCACTCGTGGATGTAGCCCGAGTGCACGCCGATGCTGCGCAGCCCCAGGAAGGCGATGCCCATGATCGCCATCCCGATGAAGAGCGGGGGTCGCGGACCGAGCCTGGCCGTGAGCACGCCGCCCAGCGGAGCCGAGAAGGCGAACATGCCGGTGAGCGGGAGCAGTCGCACGCCCGACTGGATCGGGGAGTAGCCGTGGATCCGCTGCAGGTACAGCGTCATGAAGAAGAGCACGCCGAAGAGCCCGAACAGCCCCAGGATGACGAGCACGAGGCCGGCCGACAGCGACGCGGATCGAAACAGCTCCATCGGGATCAGCGGGATCTTGACGCGCAGCTCCCAGGCGACGAACACGGCCATCAGCACGACGGCGGCGGCGAGGAACCCGAGCGTGTAGGCCGCGCCCCAGCCGTGGGTCTGGCTCTTGATCAGCCCCCAGGAGAGCGTGAACAGCGAACCGGAGAGCAGCAGCACGCCGAGCGGGTCCAGCCCCTTGCCGCTCTCGGGGTCTGATGACTCCCGGATCGAGACGGCCGCCACCGCGATCGCGATCCCGCCGAGCGGCAGGTTGAGCAGGAAGATCGACTGCCAGGAGACGTTCTGGACGAGCAGTCCGCCGACGATCGGGCCCGCCGCGATCGCCAGGGCGCTCGTCCCGCCCCAGATGCCGACCGCCGTCTCAAGCTCATCCGGTGGAAAGGCGGTGCGCAGGCAGGCGAGCGTCGCCGGCAGCATGAGGGCCCCGAACATCCCCTGGATGACGCGGAACAGGATGAGCACGTCGATCGATCCCGACAGCGCGCAGCCCAGCGAGCCGAGGGCGAAGCCCGCCATGCCGATGAGCAGGAACCGCTTGCGCCCGAATCGATCGCCCAAGCGTCCCCCGAAGACGAGCAGGACCGCGATCGCCAGCAGATAGCCGTTGGTGACCCACTGCAGGTCGGCGAGCGAGGCGTGCAGGTCACGGCCGATCGTCGGATTGGCGACCGAGACGACGGTGCCGTCGAGTCCGACCATCATGATCCCCAGCGAGACCGCGATCAGCGTGCGCCACTTGTGCGCGTCGCCGGATGCCGAGGCGTCTGAGTGCGGACCGGAGGGCGTCGTCGTCGTGCTCATGAGCCGCACGCGAGGTTAGCCACGAGCGACCGGGGCCTAACCTGCATCGGGACATGCCCGAGCTCCCCGAGGCCGAGCGCGCCCGCCAGACGCTTGAGAAGGCGTTGCATCGCCGGATCACGGCGGTCGACGACCGCGACTCCTACGTGTGCCGTCCCCACGCGCCGGGCGAGATCGCCGACGCGCTCATCGGCCACGAGCTCGCCGAGACCCACCGCCGCGGCAAGTTCCTGTGGCTGGAGACCGACGACGGCCCGACGCTCGGGCTGCACCTCGGGATGGCGGGGCGGATCCTCGTCGACCGGGCGGCGGTGACCCCGTCGAAGTGGGACCGCTTCGCGATCGAGTTCGATGACGGCTCGCGCCTGGCGATGCGCGACAAACGGCGACTCAGTCGTGCCCAGATCAACCCCGACTTCAGCCACATCGGCCCCGATGCCGGCGACATCGGCCGCGCGGAGTTCCGCAAGCGGATCGGGCGTGGCCACACCGCGATCAAGGCGCGGCTGCTCAATCAGGGCGCGATCGCGGGGGTCGGCAACCTGCTCGCCGACCAGACCCTGTGGCAGGCGCGTCTGGACCCGCGGCGCGACACCGGCTCACTGGCGGTCGAGGATCTCGACCGGCTGCGACGCGAGCTGCGCTCGGCCCTGCGTTCGGCGATCCGACAGGGCGGAGTGCACACCGGCAACTTCGTCCGCGTCCGTCGCCGCGAGCGCGTCTGCCCCCGCGACGGCCATCATCTCGAGCGGGCGACCGTCGGCGGTCGCACGACCTGGTGGTGCCCGGAATGTCAGCGGTGAGCACGACGGCGGTGGCGGTGGCCGAGCCGGTCCTGCAGAAGCTGGTCGACCGCTTCGACCCCGAGCTCTTCTGGCCGATGCGCGCCAACGCGCGGCTGCGTCTCGCCGGCGGACTGGAGGGCGAGCGCGACGTCGTCTTCGCCGGTGACCGGGCGTTCCTGGTGGCGCCGTCGGGCCGCGCCGACGCGGTGCTCACCGCCGACCCCGAGGCGTGGGCGGCAGTCGCCGCGGACGTGCGCGGCGGCCTGGACGCGTTTCGCACGGGCCGCCTGCAGGTGCGCCGCGACCTGCACCTCGGGGTCGGTTTCCTCGCCGCCACCGCCGACGCCGGTGACCGCGCGGGCCTGCGCTTCGCCCAGGTGACGACGGCGATCGGCGAGCTGTCGATCAACGAGTCCGGCAGCGGTCCCGCGGTCGTGCTCGTGCACGGACTCGGCGCGACGAAGGTCTCGATGCTGCCGACGGTGGCCGCGCTCGCCGCGGCGGGATTCCGCGCGATCGCCCTGGACCTGCCGGGATTCGGGGACTCCGTGAAGCCGATCCGCGCCCCGTACCACGCGCCGTACTTCGCCCGCGCGATCGTCGCGCTCATGGACGCGCTCGGGGTCGCGCGCGCCGATGTGGTCGGCAACAGCCTCGGCGGCCGGATCGCGATCGAGATGGGACTGCGCTTCCCCGAGCGGGTGCGGCGCCTGGGGCTGCTCGCCCCGTCGCTGGCGTGGCTGCGCGGACGGCCGCTGGCGCCGCTGCTGCGACTCGTCAACCCGCGGATCGGCCTGGTGCAGCCGGCGCCGCGGGCGCTCATCGAGGCGATCGTCCGGGTGGCCGTGCCCGGAAGCGGCAGCGAGGAATGGACGGCGGCGGGCGTCGATGAGTTCCTGCGCTCCTACCTCACCCCGCGCGGTCGGGTCGCGTTCTATGCGGCGGCGCGCAACATCTACCTCGAGGAGCCGCTCGGGCCCCGCGGACTGTGGACGCGGCTGGCCGGGCTGCAGGTGCCGGCACTGTTCGTGTGGGGGCGGGCCGACCGGCTCATCCCGATCGCCTTCGCCGGTCACGTGCGCGACGTCCTCCCGGGCGCCGCGCAGCTCGAGCTCGAGTGTGGTCACGTGCCGCAGCTCGAGGCCCCCGAGCAGACGCATCGGGCGCTCGCCGAGTTCTTCGCCTAGGGCCGGCGATCTAGGCCCGCTCGCCACCGCGCCCGACGAACTCCTCCAGGGCGGCACGGCCCCCGGAGGCCAGCGGCTCGCCGTGGGCGAACAGCAAGGCGTCGAAGGTGAAGGCGGCGAGGACCGCGCCCAGCGCGGACTGCAGCCCCTCCTTGATCCCCTGGGGATCGTCGCCGAGCAGGGGGTCGGGGAAGAACGCGAGCCCGGCGTCGGTGTGGGTGACGGCATCGGCGATCACCAACGCCCCCGGACCGGAGTCGATGTGCAGCGCGCCCTCGTCGGACGCGAGCACGCCGATCGCGACCGCGGTGATGCCGGGGGCGACCTCGCCGGCGCCGTCCTCCCAGGCGGTCAGCGTCGCGCCGGCGTGCGCGCCGAGGCGCTCGCAGGCTGCGCGTGAGGCGCGAATCGGGATCTCGAGGCGCTCGCTGATGGCGACGGCGTCACGCAGGTGATGGCCGCTTGAGAGCAGGATCTGAGACGGCGCCCCGGGCAGGGCGTCCAACCCCTCGTCGGGGATCTTCGGGTCGATGATGGCCTGCGCCGACTCCACGTAGTAGGAGCTCACGTCACGGGAGATCGGCTCGTGGAGGGCGCTCCAGTGAAAGACGCCCGGGATCAGCTGCTGCATCGGTTTCCTCCTTTGACGACGGTGAGCGGGCTACCCGAGCCGGCGGTCGCCGAAAAGTCCGGTCGGGTGCGGCGTCTGGGTCTTGTCCTTCTCGGAGGTGATGTTGATCGACCCCCGCTGGGCCGAGGTCGGTTGCCTCACCCCCACAACCGCGTCGCCAGACCCGAGGCGCGGGCGACGCGACGGGCGACGGCGGCCCGGATCGTCTCCTCGGGCCCGACGAGGATCAGCTGCTCCTGGGCGCGGGTGGCGGCCGTGTAGAGCAGCTCGCGGGTGAGGATCCGGGAGTCTGCGTCGGGCAGCAGCACCGCGGCACAGCGAAACTGGGAGCCCTGGCTCTTGTGGATCGTCATCGCGTAGACGGTGTCGACGACGCCGAGGCGGCTCGGGCTGCAGAGGGTGACCTCGCCGCCGCGCCGGAACGCCGCCATCACGTGACCCTCGCCCACCTGCACGACGACGCCGGTGTCGCCGTTGGCGAGGCCCAGCTCGTAGTCGTTCTCGGTGACGAGCAGCGGCCGCCCGACGTACCAGCGCTCGGCGGCTGAGAAGTCGGGCAGGACGTCCTGCAGCCACCCCTCGGCGCGCACGTTCCAGCTCGCGACCCCGTGGGAACCGCGCCGGTGGGCGCAGAGGATCCGGAACTGCCCGAGCGCGGCGAGCGCCGCCGGGCCGTCGCCCGCCGCCGACGCGCCGGCGACGTCGCGGCCCGCCGCGAGCACCCCCGCGCGGACCTGGGCGGGCGGCTCGGGACGGGCGGCGTCGGCGTCGAGCCAGACGACC
>CAZZWJ010000034.1:0-15200 GCA_964657875.1 uncultured Solirubrobacteraceae bacterium | reverse complement strand
GTCCGCGCCGGCGCTTGGCCGGGCGCGGCCGCCCGAGCGCACAGCCGACGTCGCCGTCGCAGCGCTAGCCGCAGCGTCGCTCCCGACGGCCGCCGTGCGGCCGGGCTTGACCGCGTCCGACTCATTGCTAAGGTTGGTTCGCGGACGAAGTAAAACGTGGAGGAGTCGATGATGTCGCAGACGTGGCCCGAGCTTGTGCTCGAGGATTGGTTGGACACGCGCGAGACCGTCCACCTGTGGACGCAGATCGTCGGGAAGGTGCAGCTCGAGATGCGGCCGTTCGTCAACCAGTGGTGGGAGGTGGGGCTCATCCTCACCGCGCGCGGTCTCGCCTCGGGCCTCATCCCGCTCGCCGCTCGGAGCTTTCAGTTTCACTTCGACTTTCTCGAACACGTCCTGCGCATCGAAGTCAGCGACGGCACGCATCAGACGATTGCGCTCGAGCCACGTCCGGTGAGCGACTTCTACGCGGCGGTCATGGACGCCCTCCGCAGGCTCGGCATTGAGGTTGCGATCAACCCGATGCCCTCCGAAGTGCCGAAGGCGACGCCGTTCCCCGACGACACCGCCCCTGCCGCCTACGACCGCGAATCCGTCGCACGTTGGTGGCAGGTGATGCTGTCGGTGGATCGAGTCATCCAGCGCTTTCGTACGGGCTATACAGGCAAGAGCAGCCCGGTCCTCTTCTACTGGGGCGGCTTCGACCTCAATCACAGCCGCTTCAACGGTAAGCCGCTGCCCCAGCCGCCCGACGCGGATCCGATCCGTCGCTTCGGGGAGAACGAGGAGAGCTTCGCCGTCGGTTTCTGGCCCGGCGCCCGTGAAGCGCCGTTTCCCGCGCTCTACGCCTACGTCACCCCGGCGCCGCCCGGCATCGAGCGAGTGACCGCCTCGCCGGCGGCTGCGCGGTATGAGCCGACGATGGGCGAGTTCGTGCTGCCGTACGCCGCGCTGCGCGAGCTGCCGGATCCCGACGCCGCCGCGCTGGAGTTCTTCGGCTCCGTCTATGAACAGAGCGCCGCGCTCGCGGGGTGGGACCGTGCGGTGCTCGAGGGGCCCGTCCCGCCGGGCCGCTGATGCGGCGCGATCGACAAGCCTGACGACCGGGGAGACCATGACCGACCATCCCGCCGCTCACCCGCAGTTCCTCCGCGACGGCGGAGGCGACGTCCTGCAATTCAGCCCGAGCGAACGCCTCATCTGGAAGGCGACCGCAGCCACGACCGCTGGAGCCTTTGACCAGTTCGAGCTCACCGCAGATCCCGACCATGCGGGCGCGCCCGAGCACGTCCACGACAACGTCGATGAGGCGTTCTTCGTCCTCGACGGCGCCTTCCAATTCAAGCTCGGTGACGAGGTCCTGGTCGCGGAGGCGGGCACGTTTGTGTTTGTCCCGCGTGGAATCCCCCACACGTGGCGCAACGCTGTGCTGCGCCGCTCGCGGATGATCCTCACCTACGTCCCGGGCGGGATGCAGAGCTTCTTTGTGGAAACCGCACCGCTCATGCACGCGGCGAAGCCAGACCTCGCCGCACTCGAGAAGGTCAACGAGCGCCACGACACGCACATCGTCGGGCCTCCGCTGCCGTCGCCGTCGCCTCCGGCCGTATAGAACACCGTCGAGGATGGGGGAGGGCAGGTGGTGGGGCTCCTCCTCAGAGCTCGGCGGCGATGGGAGCGACAGTCACCCCGACGTGCCCGGGGTCGGGGAACTCCGGCATGCCCGCATCCGGCGCAAGTCCCACGAGTCCGCGCACACGATGTGGACCGTAGGCGTGCTCCCAGCTACTTCGCGTCCGGCAGCAGCTCGAGTTCGCGTATCGCCCGGAGGACCTGCGGGCGGTGGACCTGGCGAGGCGCGTGGGTGGGTGCCCGGGGGTCGGGCACCATCACCGTCTGACCGTTGTCGAGACGACGAAGCATCGCGCACAGGGTGCCCGCGACGGCCTCGAACTGACGATGGCTCAAGCGCGCGGCGTTGACGGCGCTCGGCAGGAAGGAGGCGTGAGCGGCGTAGGACCAGAATCCGCTGCGGGAGGTATGCGCAGCGCAAAACGTCGCGACCGTCGGCAGCCGGGCCCGAACGGTCTGTGAGCCTGAGCTCGTCTGCGCCCGCACAGAACCGCCGAGCGACAATGCCGCGATCACGACCACCACGGCCGGTATGACAATCAGCCATCGACGCACTGGCCGGGCACGATACATCCCGTCGTCGCGACGATCCCGAGGGCGATCGCCTTCCGGTCTCTGAATCAGCGCCCGGTGAATGTGTCACCGGCTGCGTCGACGGCGACGCACTCCGATCCGCTCACGCACGTGACGTCCGTCAGCGCCGCCGCCTGACGCAGCACGGTCGGCGTCCAACGCGACCCGCCCGCCGGGCCTGTGAACACCCGCCCGTCGGCCCCGGTGAGCACGCACAACCCGCGTGTTGGGCAGGCGACCGCGGTGAGGCCGGCGACCGTGTCGACCTCCCGCACCGTGGCGCCGTGGCGTGAGGCGGGGTCGAAGCTGACGACGTCTCCGAGCGTGTCGACGGCGACGCACGACCGCGTGCCGCGGCAGGCGATCCCGTCCAGCTCGTTATCGGAGTCGCCCGACGGAGCGTCGAGACCGACTCTGGCATCGATCTTGACGCTCAGCAGCCGGTGGCCGGTGAGCGGGTCGAAGCTGATCGCCGTCCCGTCGTTGTCGGTCGCGGTGCACCGGGCCCGCGTCGGGCAGGCGAGGGCGGTGAGCGCCTCGACCTCCTCCACGTCGATACGTCGAAGCGCGATGTGCCCGGTCGCGGGGTCGTAGGTGACCGCGGCGCCGTCGGAATCGATCGCCACGCACTCGGTGCGGCCCGGGCAGCGCACCGCGATGAAGGTGCCGTCGCCGTCGTGATCGGCGACCCGCGTGCGGGGGTGGCCGAAGCGACGGGGATCGAAGGTGACCTGCTGGTCGACGCGCACCGCGCTGCACAGGGTCGGCAGTGGGCACGCGAGTCCCGCGACCGGCTCGGCGGCGCGCCCCGGAAGCAGGTTCACCTGCAAGCCGGTGGCGCCCGGGCGCGGGTCGAAGGTCAGCTCTCGGGTGCGGTCGACCGCGGTGCACTGGCTCACGCTCGGACACGCGACGGCCCCGAGCGCAGACCCGGAGTCGGTCCGTTCGACGTCGTCGACCCGAGCGGCACCCGGGGTGAACGGCAACACATCGCCGGTGCCATCGTCGGCGAGGCAGGCGGTCGAGGTGAGGCAGACGAGGTCCTGAACGTCGCGGGCCGGTGCCCGCGAGATCAGCGTCCCGGTCTGCGGATCGAAGCTCTCCAGGTTGCCGTCCAGGTCGGAGCCGGTGCACGACGTGGTCGTGGGACAGACGACGGATGCGAACTCCGCGTAGAGGTCGCTCGACAGCGCGACCGGCGTGCCGGCGGTCGGCGTCTGCGGGTCAAACGTCGTCTCGCGACCGGACTCATCGACGGATGTGCACTGCGTCACCGACGGACAGGCGAGCGCGGCGGCGAACCCGGCAGCGGTGTCGATCGTCGCCGTCGTGGCGGAGGCGGGGTCGCTCGGATCGAAGGTCCACTGCCGCGTCTGACTGATCGCGGTGCACTGCGTCGCCGCCGGGCAGGCGATCGCGACCAATCCGAAGTTCTGGGTCGGGTCAAGCGCCGTTGTGACTGCGGCGGACGGGTCGGCCGGTGAGAAGGTCACAACGTTGCCTGAGCCGTCGACGATCAGACACTGCGTCGTCGATGGGCACGCCAGGCCGGGCGTCTGGTCATCGCTCGTGTCCGACGCGGCCGGGTCGACGTGGGTGAAGTTCACGCCGCCGTTGGGCGATGCCTCGTCGAACGTCGCCTCGTCCCCGGTCTGATCGATCACCGTGCACTGGTCCTCCGCCGGGCACGCGATCGCTGACAGCCGCCCGGGGGCGTCGAGCGCCAACGTGGTCGTGGTCTGCTTGATCGCGCCGGGCTGAAACCGCACCAGCCGGCCGTCCTGGTCCAGCGCATCACACGCATCCTGCTGCGGGCAGGCAATCGCGCCCAGGCCGATCCCGCCGAAGTCGTCGACTCGGCGTGCGGCCGACCAATGCAGAGACGCCGCCGATGCGGGGCCGGCGCAGAGAACCAGGGCGCCGAGGGCGAGCAGGGCGATGAGGATCCGTCGCACCATCAAACGCCACAACGCGTCGACGAGACCGAAGTTTCGCTGCTGAAACTCAAGGCCGAGGTCACGGCTTGAACCAGGTCGAGCCTGGCGGTTAGGCTGCGGACGTGAGCGGACGAAGCTCCCTTGCCGGGCCCGGAAATCGGGCGACGGCTCGCGTGCGAAAGGCCGCGATCCTCGCGATGGCGTGCGCCATCTTCGTGACGCTTGCGGCGGTCGTCTCGTCTTCAGGGGCGAGGGCGACTTCCGCTCGCCGTCGAATACGTGCGTCAGGACATCTAGGGATGAACGCGGAGACGGAGGCGCATCGGCGGGCAGCGATCCGAGACGCCGAGCATCTGCTGGCTGGGGTTGTCGCGCCGCCTGGAGCCGTCGAGAGGTCGAGTAGCTCAGGCGTCGGGCCGGCCGCGCATCTCATCACGGAAGCGCTTGACAGCGCGGTGTCCCGCAGGAGCTGGACGGTCGCGGAGAACGATTCCTCGGTGCTGAGCTTCGTCACGTCGCACCTACCGGCGGGTTCAAAGCTCGAGGGCACAGGGAACGGTGGTTCCCCACCCTCGGTCGAAGTCATCCGCGGGTGGCCGCCGATCACCGGGGTGCTGGGGGTTCGGTGGCTGCAGATCCAGGTCACGCCGCTGAGCGGCAACCGGACGCGGTTATCCGCGGTCGCGCAATCGCAGTGGATCGTCGCCCGCTCAACTTCGGAGCGGATCCCTGACGGAGTGCGGGAGATCGAAGTCACAAGCGGCGTTGCGGGAGAGCCACCGTCTCTCTCACGGACTCTGAACGATCAGCAGAAGGTCCGGTCCGTGATCAAGCTGTTCGACTCCCTCCCGCCTGTTCAGCCAGTCGCGGTCAACTGTCCCGCTGAAAGCCCGAACCAGCCGGTCGTGACTGTCACATTCAGACGTCGAATCACCGGCCGGCCGGCAGCCACGGCGCGGGTGAGTTCTGCCGCGAACCTCCATGTCCCCGCGATTGACGGGGTCTGGGCGTGCTCCGCGACCCAACTCAACATCCTCGGACGTCGCCAACCTGCCCTCGCCGGGAACGTCATCAGACCGCTGGAAGGACTTCTCAACGACGACCTCGCCAAGCGTTCCCGATAGGCAACCTCCTCCCGAGCGGACTTCCGCTCTCCCGACTTCGCAGCGCTCCCGGGACTCCTCCGCCCGGGGTGAACGTCGGCGGGAGCTGAGGGGGACGCTCAGACCGGTGCCGTCGCTCCTCACGGACCGGCGCGATCGCATCACGGACCATCGCGCCGGCTCGAGATCCCCACCCGGGGCTGAACCTCAAGCAGCTCACGGACGAACCAGATGCGGTGTGATCACTCGAGTAGTTCGGCAACGCCCTCGTGGCCGCCATAGCTTGCCCAGCCACGCGCGTCGCCGCCGTGAAGGTCGTCCCTGATGAGGCGGTCGGCACCGAGTTCGAGCAGCGTGAGGACGGTTGCGCGTTCTCCTGCCTGAGAGGCGAGGTGGAGGGCGGTGACTCCCTCACCGTGGTCAAGCCCGCCGAAGGTGCCGCGTTGGTTGGGATCGGCGCCGAGCTCGATGAGCGTTCGGACGGCCGAGATGTGACCACGGGCAGCCGCCCAGGTCAGCGCGGTGCCTCGGTAGGGGTCGCTGCCGACGTGAGCGCCGAGCTCGACGAGCAGTCTGATCGCATCGACGCGGTCAGACTTCGCTGCCCAGACGAGCGCTTCATCAAGGACCTCTTGAGGGTCCTCGGAGGGCGCCCATGCGGGAAACCCGCCATGGGGACGGTAGAAGTCGCGGTGCGCCCCGGCCGCTGGCGTGCCAGCGAGCTCCCGAATCAAGTCCAGATCACCGAGGCCGGCGGCGACTCGCAGGTTGCGCGGCTCGTGACCGAGTAGCTCAACGACCTCACGGTGACCCCAGAACAGCGCTGCGACCAGCGGTGTGCCTCCGTCTCCGCGCGCGGACAGGTCGGTGCGCGCACCGGCTTCGAGCATCAGTCCCGCAAGCTCGCGGTCGTTTGCATAGCCGGCCGAGTGCAGCTTGGTCCACCCATAGTCATTGCCTCGGTTCGGGTCTGCGCCACGATCGAGCAGGAGCGACAGGACCTCATGCGCCGCAGCCATTCCGAGCAGATCGTTGCCGTTGGTCCCGCGCTGCCTGATCAGATCCGGGAAGCGGTCAAGCAGTCCCGTCAGCCGCTCACAATCGCTCGCCTCCACCGCCTGATATGCCAGCACGAACGGCGTTGGCGGCTCCTCGCCGCGGCGCATCGCCTCAACGAGAGCGCAGAGCGCTTTCCAGCTTGCGAAGCCGTGTCTCGCCGCGAGCTCGCGACGCGCCTCGGGGAGAGTCACGCCGGTGACCGACGCGATCCCCCGGGCGCGGTCTCGGTAGTACTCGAGGTCCGTGCGGAACGGCTGCTCGAATGCGAGCCGCTCGACGTGGGCCTTCAGCTTCGGCCAGCTCGCGAAGCCGAGCTCGAACTGCACCTCACTGAGCTTGACCTCGGGACCGGCAGCGCGTCGCTCGTGCAGACGCTCTTTGGCCAGCTTGCGCAGCTGCTCGAGATTGAGCTCGAATGACATGGTGGCTCCCTTCCGTCGCGCCGGGCGTCCGCCGGTTCCGGCTGGAGAGGAAGCGTGTCGCAACCCGTCAGGACATCGGGGGTGGGCTCGGCCCTTTCCGCGGACTGGATGCGGCCCCTGCCGCGCGGGCGAGTCTATCGGTCTGTCAGGCCGCTGAGGACCGTCGACAGGTGGCGTAGGAGACTCCACGGTCCTGGGTGCTCCTGAACGTTGCTCGGAGGTTCACCGCGTGCTGCTCTACCGACGTTGATCCAGGGTGACGGCCGGCTGCTGGCGACGTCAAACGCCATCCACTGCTGATCGGGCGCCCGGAAGAACGGTGCAACGTTGGCCCGGGTCGCGACATGACCCATGTAGGACCGCTCGCCGGGTGCCCGCTCGTCCGGTTTCGGTCCAGTCACGAACCCCGAACATTCATCCCGCAGGAGATCTCATGCCTTCCATGTCCAGGCAACTTGCCGTGGCCACCGTCACGGTCGTGGCGCTCGGCGCCGGCGCTTCGGCTCACGCCAGCACCAAGGCTCCGCTCGCCGCTTCCACCAAGGCGCAGACCGCGCTGGTCGCGAAGATCGCCAAGGACAGCTCCATCATCCGCGAGCGGATCCCCGATCGAGTCTCCGACGTGTACACGGGGCTGCCATTGGGCGCCAATGCGTGTCGCGGCGCCGCGTTGTCGGTTGGGCGCGTGCATGCCGACCGTGCGCAACGCCCGGCGCAGCTGGAGTGGGTCAAGGGCGTGCGCGAGCAGCAACTCGGCGATCAACTCCTGGGTCAGGGAATCATCGACGACGGAAAGCTTCACCCCACAGCGACCGGCATCCGCAAGACCGACGCGGCGCTCACGCACTTCCGTATCGCCAATCACGACATCCGCCTCGCCCTGACGATGCTCGGTATCTCCGATGGACAGTCGTCAGTCAGGTTGCCTGCGAAGGTCATCTACTGAGTCTCAAAGCCCCGACCCGGGGGGTGATCCGCGGGTCTAGATGTCGACGACCTGGGGGGCGACCTCACGGCCGAGCAGTTCGATGCCGTGCAGCAGGTTGGCGTGGGTGAGGCGGGGGTTGGTCATCTGCAGGGATACGCGGTCCACGCCCCCGAGCTGCTCGGACACGCGCCGGAGCTTGGTGGCGACGGTATCCGGGTCGCCCATGAAGAACGCGCCGTCCGGGCCGCTGGTGGCGTCGAACTGCGCTCGGTTCGGCGGCGGGAAGCCGCGCTCGCGCGAGGTGTTGGTGAACATCTCATGCCACCCCGGGTAGATGATGTCGGTGGCGGACCGGACGCTCTCGCCGACGTAGCCGAACACATGCAGTCCCACCTTCAGCTGCTCCGGCCCGAATCCCGACTGGGCGCCGGCGCGGCGGTAGAGGTCGACGAGCGGGGCGAATCGCCGCGGTTCGCCCCCGATGATCGCCACCATCAGCGGCAGGCCGAGCATGCCGGCGCGGACGAAGGATCCGGGCGTGCCCCCGACCCCGACCCAGATCGGCAGCGGGTCCTGGACCGGACGGGGGAAGACGCCCTGTCCGGTGAGCGCGGGGCGATGGGATCCCGACCACGTGACATGAGTCGAGTCACGGAGCTTGAGCAGCAGCTCGAGCTTCTCGGCGAACAGCGAGTCATAGTCGGCGAGATCCAACCCGAAGAGCGGGAACGCCTCGGTGAACGAGCCACGTCCGACGATGAGGTCGATTCGGCCCTTGGCGATCAGGTCCAGGGTCGCGAACTGCTGAAACACCCGCACGGGATCGGCGGCGCTCAGCACCGTCACCGCGCTGCCCAGCCGGATCCGCGATGTCCGGGCGGCCGCCGCGGCGAGCAGCACCGGGGGCGCGGAGTCATAGAACTGCTCGCGGTGGTGCTCGCCGATCCCGAAGGAGTACAAGCCGCAGGCGTCGGCGAGGGCGATCTCCTCCAGCAGGTGCTCGATCCGCTCCTCCGGGCCGACCCGGTGCTCGGTCTCGGGGTCGGTCACGGCCGAGACGAAACTGTCGACGCCGACGTGCAAGCCAACCTCCTCGAAGCGGTTCAGACGAGCCAGATAGTTTAGCGCTCAACCATTTCTGTCAGTCCTCGGGTGGTCAGCCGGAGGCCTGTTCGGCGCGCATGCGGGCTCGCCATGCGTTCGCGTCGAACACCGCGGCCCGCGAGCCGGCGCAGAAGCTCTGCAGGACGTCGACGAACCGCTCGGGTGCCTCGACCTGGGGGAAGTGGCCCACGTGCTCGAAGATCTCAAGCTTGCTGTGAGGCATCAGATCGTGAGTTGCCCGGGCGTGCGCGATCGGGATGATCGGGTCCTCGGCCCCCCAGATGAGCAGGACCGGCATGTGCTCGGCGAGGTAGAAGCGGTTACCGGCGCGGACCGATTGTCCGCCGAGCCCGACGACGCTCCTCACCGTCGCGAGAAACGCGGTGCGGCGGTCGGCGTCGGCAAGTGACGCGTAACCGCGCGCGAACTCCTGCAGTCCGGGCTTGGGCGACGTACGGGTCACGCGCAGCAGACGCGTCGCCACGCCGGATGCGCGTCGCGTCGTCTCGGCGGTCGCCGACAGGAACAGTCCCGCTCCCGGCAGCGCCGCCGCCCGCAACACGGGGCTGACCTCGAGGCCCAGGCCACCGCTGGAGGTCAACACGAGGCGTTCGGTCATCTCCGGGAACTGATAGGAGAACTGCATCGCGATTCCGCCGCCCAGGGAATGCCCGACGAGCGTCGCGCGATCGTGCCCGAGCGCGATCAGGACATCGCGCAGGAACGAGGCCAGCGACCCGAGCGAGTAGTCCCCGTCCGCCGGGCTGGAGGAACCGTGCCCCGGCAGATCCACCGCGAGGACCGTGGCGTCGCGCGCGAGCGGGTCGATGACCGAGCGCCAGGTGTCCAGGGCGCCCGCCATTCCGTGGACGAGCAGCAGCACCGGCCCCGAGCCCTTCTGCACGTAGGTGACCGAGTGGCCGTGCAACGTCAGCGTCCGGCTTCCGGCGACGCTCATGACGTCACCGCCTCACGGACGCCCGCGACCGCGAGCGCGTCGGCGACGCACGCGTTTCTCACCTGCTCGGGGTCCAGGATGACGGCGGTGATCGCGCCGGGTACCGCCTCCTGCAGAGACACCCCCAGACGGGTGAGATGCAGCGAGCCCATCATCTGGGTGAGGAGTCGGCCCGCGGTGAACCCCGCATCATCGACGCGGATCGCCTCCTGCTGCCCGGCGGCCTCGAGCGCTCGCTGCACGACACCGACGCAGCGTCCGACCGCCCGTGACAATCGGAACCAGGCCGCGTCGGACAGTGACTCCCGCAGCTCGTCGGCGGGACGGGACAGCAGTGACAGGCCGCAGTCCAGAAACGCCGGATAGGTGACACAGAAACCCGCGAACGTCGCCAGCACGCGGTGGAGGTGCTCGACCGGATCCGCAGTGGTCTCGATGTCGATGGTCCGCTCCCGGAGCTCATCGAGATACGCGGCCGCGGTCAACGCGAAGATCTCCTCCTTGGAGGAGAAGGACCGATAGATCAGCGCCTTGTTCAGTCCGGCCGCCCGCGCGATGTCCTCGACTCGGGCGTCCTGGCGTCCACGCTCATCGAACAACCCTCGGGTGGCCTCGATGATCGTGCGTTCACGGGAGGCTCGGCGGCTGCGTCGCGCCGCGCCGCGTGAAGAAGAACCGTATGAGGTGGGATCGGGCATCCGACCACTGTAACGGAAAGTGTGACGCTTGTTTACAACTCCGGGTTCGCGTGGGGCGACGGGGTGGCCACCGGTCGGTCACGAACCGGTCGTCAGCTCGCGCGGCACCTCGATCACCCGCAGACGGGCGATCTGATAGCCGAGCATCCGCTGGAGGTGATGGCTCCCGTAGCTCTCGCGGTAGACGGCGGCGCTGTTGACGAGCAGCAGTTCACAGCACCCGCAGAGCCGCTCGACGATCGCGGTGTGCAGCAGCCAGCGCGCGGGCCCGACGGTGGAGGACATGCCGTGCAGCAGGGCGACGTGTGCGTCGACGGACAGGATCGAGTCGGCCACCATCGTGCCGTCGGCGTCCAACGCCATCCAGCGCTCGATGGGGCCTGGGGTGATGTGCGGTACGCGGAAGTCACCCGGCCCGGGGCTCCACGTATCGAGCGTGCTCGACGTGACGCTGAGACCGGCGCGACGGGCGTGGCTGACGTTGGTGCGCATCGCCTGGCGGTGGCGCCCGCGCCGGTACTCGGTGAAGTCGGCGGGGAGCCGCAGCACTCCCTGAGCATCGCGGTGGCGCCAACGACGCCCCTCCCGGATCGCCAGATGCTCGCCGATCATGCGACCGGCGGGCGAATCGGTGAGCGCCACCGTCACCGCCGGCAGGCGCCGGCGATACAGCGCCCGCTCCACGGAACCACTGGCGATCTGCCGCCAGACCGCGCGCGGCCCGGATCCCTGGATCTGTACGAGCACCCGCTCGTTGTCGGCAACGCGGGTGAACGCGGTGCTCCCATACCCGGTGTCTCGTGTGCGCAGCAATGCGGAGGCCTTCTCGAGAATCGACGTGGCGGCGGCCGACGGCACCCCGATCCTGTCATCAGACTGGGTTGATCTCCGACGGGCCCCACGCCGACGGATACGGCCTGGCACGGTACCCGAAACGCTGCCCGGTTGAGGGCCACGAATGTTCACGTTTGGTGAGCGCTGTCCTGGCATGAATCGCGGACCGACGCCGGCGTCGGGATCGCAGGTTCCCGAGGTCCGACGACCTCGCGGCGACCGGCGGGTCAAGGCCGAGGGGTTGTCGGCCGATGAACCCATCATGAACGAAATGCCCGCCGATGAATCAGAGCGCCTGGAGACGCTGCAGGCGCTGAGGATTCTGGACACCGGACCGGAGCAGATCTACGACGACGTGGTCGCGATCGCGGCGCAGATCTGCGACATGCCGATCGCGATCATCAACTTCGTCGACGCCGACCGTCAGTGGGGCAAGGCGCTGGTCGGGCTGGAGAGCTCCGAGGCGCCTCGGGATGCGTCCTTCTGCGCGCGCACGATCCTGCAGGACGACGGCGTGCTCATCGTGCCGGATGCCGCCGCCGATCCCCTCTGGGCCGACAACCCGCAGGTCACCGGCGACCCCGGGCTTCGTTTCTACGCCGGGGCCGCGATCGTGACCGATGAGGGGCATGCACTGGGATCGTTGTGCGTCGTCGACAACCGTGCACCGCGCCAGCTCGACGACGGCCAGATCGAGGCGCTGCGCGTGCTCGCCCGTCAGACGGCCAGCCATCTGAAGCTGCGCCGGCACGTCGCGGAGCTGGCGCGCGTGAACGAGCAGTTGCGCGAACTGACGATCAAGGACTGCCTCACCAGCCTCCCGAACCGGGCGTTCTTCCTCGAGGCGCTGGGATTGAAGCTCCGCCAGCGGCAGACGAGTCACACCGGATTGCTGTTCTGCGACCTGGACCGCTTCAAGCAGGTCAACGACCGCTTCGGACATCACGTCGGCGATGAGCTGCTGCAGGTGACCGCGCAGCGCATGAAGGCGTGCGCCCGGGAGGGCGACCTCGTCGCTCGTCTGAGCGGTGATGAGTTCGTCGTTCTCTGCAACGAGATCGACGACGGCGACGTCCTTGACGCGATCGCCCAACGCCTGACCGCGGCGGTTGCCCGACGGGTGACCATCGCCGGCATCGAGATCACGCCCCAGGTCAGCGTCGGCGGTGTGCTCGCCGAACCCGACGAGAACCCCGCGGCGCTGCTGCGCCGCGCCGACACCGCCATGTACCGCGTCAAATCCGCAGGCGGCGACCGCGCCACCGCCGGACGCCGCACCGACGCGATGTCCCAGCTTCTGTCGACGGGCTGAAGAAGACCCGCTCTCGGGGTCAACGCCCGGCGGCGATCGCGGCCAGGATCGAGTCGGTGACCTCCACGGTGCCGGCGCCGCCGCCGACGTCGCCCGTGAGCACCCCGCGGGCGCACGTCGCTGCCACTGCGTCGCGGACCGCGGCGGCGCTCGCGTCCAGCGCCAGATCGTCGAGCATCAACGCGACGGACAGGATCATGCCCACCGGGTTGGCCAGCCCGCGCCCGACGAGGTCGAACGCCGACCCGTGCACCGGCTCATACATCGACGGCCGGGACCCGTCGAGGCTCACGTTGGCGCTCGGCGCCATGCCGAGGCTCCCGGCGAGCGCACCGGTGAGGTCGGAGAGGACGTCACCGTGGAGGTTGGAGGCGACGATCACGTCGAAGTCCTGGGGGGCGAGGACGAGTCGGGCGGCCGCGGCGTCGACGAGGACCGACTCCCACTCCACATCGGGGTAGTCACGCGCGACCTCGGCGACGACCTCGTCCCAGAGCACGCTCGCGTGCGGGCTCGCGTTTGACTTGGTGATGCTCGCCAGCCGGTGGGCCGGGCGGGCGCGCGCCAGCTCGAACGCATACCGCGCGGTGCGCGCGATCCCGGCGTGGGAGTAGATCGTCGTCTGCACGGCGATCTCGCCGTCGAGGCCCCGGCGTGAGAAGCCGCCGATCCCCGAGTACTCGCCCTCGGTGTTCTCCCGGACGACGACCAGGTCGATCTCCTCGGGCCCGTGGTCGCGCAGCGGGCCGCGGACCCCGGGCAGCAGCCTCGCCGGACGCAGGCTCACCCCGTGGTCGAAGCCCTGGACGATCGCCAACCGCAGACCCCAGAGCGTCACGTGGTCGGGGATCTGCCGGGAGCCGACGGCACCGAACAGGATCGCGTCGAAGTCCGCGAGCGTGACCAGCGCGTCATCGGCGAGCATCGCTCCGGTCCGCTGAAAATACGCCGACCCCCACGGAAACGACTCGGTCGTGAACGTGGCGCCGGGCTCGCCCCCTTCCAGTGCCTCGAGCACCTGCAGGGCGGACCCCATCACCTCGGGCCCGATGCCGTCTCCGGGGATCACCGCTATGCGCGCCATGTGCGACCTCCGCATGAGTTGACGGTTGACCGCTCGAACATATCCCCCCGTTGACGTCGCGGCAGGGCCAGCGCCCGATGTCCGACCCCGGCGTCGTCAGGGTGCGCGATCGATTCGACATCGCGCTCGATTCGGGATCGCGCGACCTCGGCTCCCGGGGACCGGGCGACCGTGGCGCGTGATCCGCAGGCGGAGGCGAGCCGCCCCTCAGCGCTCTGGACGGCGATGACCTCCGGCGAGCCGCGGCCCGAGCGAGCAGGTCGAGGATCTGACGGCCGACGCGCACGGCGAGCAGGCGGCGATCGTCTGAGGCCTGAGGGGAAGCTGGGCACCGAAGCGACGCTCGGCGCCGTTTCAGATGCCCACGACCTCCCTCGGGCTCGCGCACGGGGTATGAAACGTCAGCGAATCCGGATCGCGTTCTCCACCGTCGAGGCGAGCAGCGCCTGGCCGGCGAAGCTCGGGTGCACGCCGCAGGTCCCGGGGGCGCCGAGCTGCGTGAGCAGTCCTGCCGTACAGGTGTTGTTGCCCGAATGGGCAGCTGCCGCCGCGAACGTCGCGTAGGTATCGGCGTAGCGGACGTGAAACGGCTTGGCCGCTGAGTTCTGGGCGCGGTTGAGCGCGACGGACAGGGCGCTCACCGCCGGGGAGGCGTAGTTGAGTGAGTAGTAGTCGACGATCACGATCTGGCCGGCGTAATGGGCCTTCGTGCGCAGGGTGGAGAGGATCGAATGCACGTTGTGGGAGATGCGGCTGAGGACCGGATCGATCTCGCTTGAACTCGCGCACCCGTCGGTCGTCGTCTCCTCGCAGATGAAGCCGTCGTTGGCGCCGATCATCAGCGAGACGAGTCGCACGCCGGGGTGGGACTTCAGGTAGCTCACCGCGTAGTGGAGCTGAGACCCCGAGTACTTCACGTGCAGCGGAAACGTCGTGCGGTAGCCGCTGGGGCTGGAGAGCGTGTTCTCACACCCGTTGCTCTGGGCGGAGGCGCTGATCAGACTCGAGGACGTCTCGCCGGGGCATGACGCGTTGGCGACCTTCAGTCCCAGTTCGGACCCGAGCATCGCCGGGTAGCCACGCAAGCTCGCCGCGTCTGAGTAGTCGGGCGCCGGGACGACCGAGGATTCCATGTAGCCGAACGTGACCGAGTCGCCGAGCGCGAGGTAGCCCGCGCCGGGGGTCACCGGAGTCGACGGCGTGATCACCGTGCTGGAGGTCGTGGTGGTGCGGGCGCGGGCGACGCTCGACAGCGTCACGGAGACCAGGATCGCGCACAGCGACGCGAGCACGATGGTGAGCGGACGTCGTCCAAGGCGGACGGCGGCGGGACGGGACATGGATTCCTCCTCCTCAGAAAAGCGGGGCCGCGGACGGTGGCGATCGCGGCGAGAACGGCGACGACGCCACCCTACCGGTTGCCCCGTCCGTAGGCTCGTCTTGCGGCGGCGGCGTGGTGACCCTCTCGGCCGGCAGGGGCGGGGCTCGCCGCGGCGAAGCTCAGCCGCGATGCCCGACCCCGACGCACTCCCACCGATGCCCGCCGCCGACGCACC
>CAZZWJ010000033.1:0-15284 GCA_964657875.1 uncultured Solirubrobacteraceae bacterium | reverse complement strand
CGGGAGGATTGTGGACTCACCGGGGCAACTGAGCCACGGATCGGACGGTGACCGGCGCGGCACCGGATCGGGGCGACATCTGCAGCGCGCGGTCAGGCTTGCGTGGGCGCTCGTGCTCGGTCTCATGGGTCTTGGCGTCGGGGTGACATCCACCGCCGGCGGGGCGAGCCCCCACCTGCGCCCGTGCGACATCTACGCGCAGGGCGGCACCCCCTGCGTGGCCGCCTACAGCACGACTCGCTCCCTGTATGCCGGGTATGCCGGTCCCCTCTACACGGTGCGGCGAGCCAGCGACGGTCGCCACCTGCGGATCCGGGCGTCGACCGAGGGGTTCGCGCGGGCCGGCGCCCAGACCGCATTCTGCGCGCACCGGGGCTGCGTGATCACCGAGCTGTTCGACCAGTCCGGTCATCACAACAACCTCACAATCGCCGGACCCGGTGGAGACGGTGGCCAGGATGCCGGCGTCATCGCGGGTCAGCTGCCGGTCAGCGTCGACGGGCATCAGGTCTACGGGATGTCGTTCGACGGGGCGATGGGGTATCGCGATGATTCCACACAGGGCATGGCGACGGGCGCCCAGCCCGAGACGGAGTACATGATCGCCTCCGGCACGCACACCAACAACCAGTGCTGCTTTGATTTCGGCAACGCCGAGACGAGCGACCGCAACACCGGCAACGGTCACCTGGACGCGATCTACTACGGCACCTTCTGCTTCATCGAGTGGCCGGTGTGCCATGGACGCGGTCCCTGGGTCCAGGCCGACCTGGAGAACGGGCTGTTCATGTCGAGCACCGGCGTCAGCCGCAACCCCCGTGACACCGGGCTGCGACAACCGTTCGTCACCGCGATGCTCAAGAACAACGGCGTCAACCGATTCTCGATCGCCTCCGCCGACGCGCAGAGCGGGCCGCTCGCCATCGAGTGGGCGGGGCCGCTGCCCACCTCGCCGCTCGGCAACCCGCCCCAGACGACCGTTCCCTATGCGCCCTACGGACCGGGACCGAGCACGTCCGGACCCAAGTTCGCCGATTATTCGCCGATGCACCAGGAGGGCGCCGTCGTGCTGGGCACCGGAGGCGACGACACCAATTCCGGGATCGGCTCGTTCTTTGAGGGCGCGATCACGCGTGGCTATGCCGACGATGCAACGCAGAGGGCGGTCCAGGCCAACATCGTGGCCGCCCACTATGCGACGCCTATTCGCGGCCCGCGGTCGCACCCGGCTGATCCCGACGGCCGTCTCCGTCCGCGCCTGCCGGCCGCGGTGCCGTTCGTCGCACGACGGTGAGGAGCGGCCCCGGCTGGCGCGACCTGACCGCGAGCCGCACGGGCGGTCCGCCAGGCGCGTCGGGCCGCGTCTTCAGCCGCAGGAACGGCAGCTCGAACCAGGTGTAGCTCGCGGTGGCGATCAACCCGGCGCTGAGGAGCGAGACGAGGAACAGGATCGTCATCCGCGCCGAGTGGATATGCGCCATCAGGTTGAGCCCGCCGGCTGAGTATGAGCCGAAGTGCTTGACCGCGATGAATTCGACGATCGTCAGGTGCCACAGGTAGAAGGAGTAGGAGATGACCCCAAGCCGGACGAGCGCTCGGGACCCGATGATCCGCCGCGGGACTCCAGGCCGCCGGCCGTCGAAGACGGCCGGCAGCACGAGCGCGAGCACCACGATCGCCTCCAGCGCCAGCTTGAGCAGGGTCGAGGCCGAGTGCTGAGAGGACTGCGCGTTGAGGGCCAGACCGAAGATGCCGCCGGCCGGCACCAGCGCCATGAGGCCGATCAGGGCTCCGAACGCCACCGCCCAGACGATCAGCGGCCGGTCACACAGCCAATCGACGGCCACCGGACGCGCGGGACGGGCGCGCTCGGCGACGGACAGGACGGCGACGGCCATGCCGAGGGCGAACCACAGGCTCTCTCCGGGCAGCGTTGAGCCGAAGACCTCCGGAATCGACCGGCGAGCGGCGAGGATCTGGACGGTCAGGCCGAGGAGCGCCAGACCCGTCAGCGCGGTCATCTCGCTCACGAGGAAGGCCCGGCGACTGGTCACCGCCCGGCGGGCCAGCGCCCAGGCCCACAGCGGGAGCCCGATATAGAACGTCACCTCGACGCAGAGCGTCCAGGCGACCGGGATCCCGGTGGAGGTGCTGCCGGTGAAGTAGGCCTGCAGGAAGCCGTAGTAGCGCCACCAGTGGCCGGTGAGCACGCCGGCCACCCCCGGGAAGACCGCGAGGATCGTGAGCACGATCCAGTACGCAGGTAGGATGCGCAGCGCTCGGCGTCGGGCGTAGCGCAGCAGAGACGGGCCAGGCCCACCTCCCGCCCGCGCCGCAGCGTACGGCCGGTAGAGCAGGAAGCCGGAGATGACGAAGAACACGATCACCCCGAGCCCCCCCGCCGCCTCCGCGAAGCGCCCGCCGACGCCGAGGCCCACCCGCCCGCTCAGCTCGGAGCTGTGCAGGAGCAGGACCGCGAGCACCGCAATCCCCCGCAGCCCGTCGAACAGCGGGAACCGTGGACTTCCCGGGGGAGCGGCGAGAGCCGGCGACGGAGCAACCGCCGGTGCGTTCCCGTCCCCAGGGCTGAATCTCGTCATGGCCGCGCCAGTCTAGGTCGTGGCCGGCGTCCAGAACAGCCGGGAAGGCGGCTCGCCGACGCTCGCGATCCGACTCGAGAGCCCGCTGCCGGCCTCGTTGCAGGCGGGCAGCGCGAGCGCGATGTATTTCGCCGGCTCGGCGATGGACGGACCGCGTCCGGTGCGGGCGCTCACCCTGTTCCTCGACGGCCGGCCCCACCGGGTCTCGCGGATCGCGATGCCGCGCTTCGACGTCCCCGAGCGCCGGGGCGGATGGTGGGCGACGGTCGGCGTGCACGTCCCCGCGGACGCGGGCGAGGTGATCCTGGAGGCGCAGGCGGAGGGCCGAGATGGACCCGGGGAACGGGTCGTGCTCGCCCGGATCGGTGTGGTCCCGAGTGCATCCGTGCCCGAGACCGGTCGAAATCAGCGGGACGGGGGGGCGCCCGGAGCGGCGGGCCCGATCGCCGTGTGCCTGGCGACCTACCGACCGGATCCGGCGCTGCTGCGCGCCCAGATCGAGTCGATCCGGGCCCAGACCGACCCGAACTGGATCTGCGTGATCTCCGACGATCGCTCCGAGCCCGAGCGCTACGCGGAGATCCTCGAGATCGTCGGCGACGACCCACGCTTCTCGGTCTCCCAGGCGCCGGAGTGGATCGGCTTCTACCGCAACTTCGAGCGGGCGCTGACGCTCGTCCCGGCCGACGTGCCGCTGATCGCGCTCTCTGACCAGGACGACGTCTGGTACCCGGACAAGCTCGCGACGCTGCGCGCGAGCATCGGCTCCGCCGCGCTCGTGTACTCCGATCAGCGACTCACCGACCCCACCGGACAGGTGCTGCGCGACACGATGTGGGTCGGGCGGTCCAACAACCGCACGAACATGGCCTCGATGCTCGTCGCCAACACCGTGACCGGGGCCGCGATGCTCATCCGCCGCGACGTCGTGCAGCGCGCCCTGCCGTTCCCCGAGTGCCCCGGGATGCAGTTCCACGACCACTGGTTGGCGCTGGTCGCGCTCGCCAGCGGACCCCTGGCCTACGTCGACCGGCCGCTCTATGACTACGTCCAGCATCGCGGCGCGGTGCTCGGGCGGGTCGTCGGCCCCGGCGTGGCCGACCGGGTCCGGGGACGGCTGCGCCCCCCGCGCCTGCGTGAGTGGCGCGGCGCGTACTTCCTCGGCTACCTGCCGGTCCGGATGCGGGCGCAGACGCTGCTGATGCGCTGCCCGGACACCCTCACCGCGTCGGAACGCCGCGGCCTCGAGCTCTACGTTCGCGCCGAGTCCGCGCCGGGGCCGTTTCTGTGGTTCGTCTGCCGGCCGCTGCGCATGCTGTTCGGTCAGACCGAGACCCGCGGCGGCGAATCCGAGCTCGCCGTCGGGATCCTCTGGCGGTGGCTCGTCTCCCGTGTCGCCTCGACCCCACGCTGGCCCGACCGCTATCTCCCGGATACGAGCTTCCCGGAGCCGTTGAGCTTCGCCCAGAAGCGGCTCGGACGGTGGCGCGAGCGGATGTAGCGCGGTCGGCTGCGGGTGCGGGGCGGCTTTGCCGGTACCCTGCATCGCTCCGGAAACGAACGATTCGCGGAAGGCGGGTGACATGGGAGCCGGTGGGGACGTGGAACTCACGGCCGAGAGTCAGGAACGCCTGGCGGGCCGCCGCGTGGCCGAGCGGCTGGCGGCCGGCCCGACCGTGATCGACGTCCAGGGCGTCTCCAAGCGGTTCACGATCCCCTACAACCGCATGAACTCGCTGCGCGAGCGGGTCGCCAACCCGTTCGGCCACCGCGAGGCGAACGTGCTGCAGGCGCTCCAGGACGTGTCCTTCGACGTGCATGCGGGCGAGTTCTTCGGGATCGTGGGACGCAACGGTTCGGGCAAGAGCACGCTGCTGAAGATCATGGCGAGCATCTACCGACCGGATACCGGCCGGGTGCGGATGGCCGGGCGCCTGGCCCCGTTCATCGAGCTCGGCGTCGGTTTCAACCCGGAGCTCACCTCACGGGAGAACGTCGTCCTCAACGGCGTGCTGATGGGGTTGACGCGGCGCGAGGCCCGTCGGCGCCTGGACAGCGTGCTCGACTTCGCCGAGCTTCGTGACTTCGTCGACCTCAAGCTCAAGAACTACTCGTCGGGGATGATGGTCCGGCTCGCGTTCTCGGTGATGGTCGCCGCCGACGCCGACATCATGCTCGTCGACGAGGTGCTCGCCGTCGGTGACGCCGCGTTCGGGCAGAAGTGCATCGACGTGTTCACCGACCTGCGCCGCGCCGGGCGCACGATCGTGCTCGTCACCCACGACATGTCGACGGTTCAGCGCTTCTGTCACCGCGCGATGCTGATCCACGATTCACAGATCCAGTACCTCGGCAGCCCCGAGGAGGCGGCGCTGCGCTACTACCGGCTGAACTTCGGCGGCGACCCCGACCACGTCACCGAGCGCGGAACGCTGCCGGAGGTCAACGCCAAGGTGATCGACGCCTGGCTTGAGAACGAGGCCGGCGAGCGGATCCAGAACGTCGAGCAGGGCGAGCGCATGTTCTTCCACTGCATCGTCGAGGCGCGCCGGGAGCTTCGCCAGCCGGTCTTCAGCTACCAGTTCATCGACTCCGAGGGCGTCGAGGTGTTCGGCTTCTCCAAGCGCATCAAGGTCGATCACGAGCGCGACGATGTGCTGGGCGCCGGACGGCGGGTGCTCATCTCGGGCGAGGTCGAGAACCGTCTGCTGCCGGGGCGATACCACATCAGCCAGTGGGTGATCCGCAACCGGACCCAGGGCGATCTGGCGCTGCATTCCTTCAGCCTGCTCGAGTTCATCGTGTTCGGGACCGAGAGCGGATCCGGTCAGGTCAAGCTCGACAACGACGTGTCGGCGACGCTGATCGACTGAGATGAGCACCGAGAGCACCGGTCCCACCAGCCTCGAGCGACTCGAGGAGCACCTCCCGCTCGCGCCACCGCAGGTCGGTGAGCTACGTGACGTAAGCGGCCCCTCGGCGCTCGGCGGCGGCCGGCGCCGCGCCTGGGAGCTGCTGTACCTGATCGCCTCGACCGACTTCAAGCGGACCTACTTCGGCACCGCGCTCGGCTACGTGTGGACGATCGGCCGGCCGCTGCTCGTGTTCGGCGTCCTGCTCGTCGTCTTCGAGAAGGGCCTGAAGCTCGGGGCGGCGGTCCCGCATTACCCGCAGCTGCTGCTGTTCAACTTCATCCTGTTCGGCTTCTTTCAGGAGGGCGTCGGCACCGCGCTGCCGTCGATCGTCGCCGCGGAGGCGATCGTCCGTAAGACCCAGTTCCCGCGGCTCGTGATCCCCGTCTCGGCGGTGCTCACGGCGCTGTTCAACCTCGGGCTCAACCTGATCGTCGTCTTCGCGTTCATCCTCGGAGACGGGATCACTCCGCGATGGACCTGGCTGCTGCTGCCGGTGCTCGTGCTCGGGACGCTCATCTTCACGATCGCGGTCGCCATGATCCTCAGCTCGCTGTTTCCCCGCTACCGCGACGTCGGGATCATCTGGGGCGTCCTGGCGACCGCGCTGTTCTACGGGACCCCGGTCATCTACGTGCTCGACCGCTTCCACCATGCGCTGCGGGTCATCGTGTCGGCGAATCCGATGGCCGTCATCCTCGTCGCCGCCCGCAAGTGGATCATCGATCCCCACGCGCTGGGGCCTGCCGCCGAGCTCGGTAGCCACGCCTACCTCCTGATTCCGGCGGCCGTGTACGTGGTGATCTGCGTCCTGGCGGTGTGGATCTTCCGGCGCGAGGCGCCGCGCATCGCCGAGGAGCTATGACCCGCGCGTCCGCATAGCCACGCGGCGATGCCGGCTTCCGATTCCGCGCGCGACGAGCTGTTCGCGCAGATCCATGCCCAGCACCCGCGCCTGCGCCCGGCACTCATGGCAGACGCCCGGGTCACGCTGTTTCACCGCGGCGAGGGCCGCGAGTTCCGCTCCCGCCGCGACGCCGCGGTGCAGGTCCTCCGGCTGGCCTGGTGCAGCGATGCGTTCCTCGCCCAGGCGCTGTACCGCGTCAAGGCGCGCACGCAGGCGCTCGGGGTTCCGATCATCCCGCGTCTCGCCCACCGCCTGGCGATGGCCCTCGCCCAGGTCTCGATCGGCGACCCCGTCATCGTCGAGAGCGGGGTCTACATCGTCCACGGCCAGATCGTGATCGACGGACTCGTGCGGATCGGAGCCGGCGCGGTCATCGCGCCGTTCGTGACCATCGGACTGCGCGCCGGCGACATCACCGGCCCCACGCTCGAGCCGGGGGTCAACGTCGGGACCGGGGCCAAGATCATTGGCCCGGTGCGCATCGGAGCGGGGGCGCAGATCGGGGCCAACGCGGTCGTCCTGGGCGATGTCGCGCCCGGATGCACCGTGGTTGGCGCCCCCGCACGGCCGGTGTAGCATCCCGGTCCGTGCGGATGCCGTGGCACAGATCGCAGACGCAGCCGGCTCAGGGGCCGGCTGTCCTGGATGCGCCCGAGCCGCTTCCTGCGCTCGACCAGCTGCGCCGGCAGATCGAGACCCTGAGTGAGGCCAATCGAGACGCCCCGGACCCCGAGCGTGAGCGGTCGATCCTCCGCGCCCGCCATCTCGCCGGCATCCGGCTGATGGACGAGGCGCCCGCCGCACCCCATTTCCCCGACACCGCGAGCGTCGAGGTCGCTCCCGGCGACCCGCTGCCCGAGTTCACGCGTGACGAGCTCACCCCGGAGATGCTGCGAGCGGCGATCCTGCGCGACGGCTGCGTCCTCATCCGGGGCCTGATCTCGCCCGAACAGGCGCTCGGGCTCGCCGACGGCATCGATCAGGCCTACGCGGAACGCGAGCGATCCGAGACCGCTGCCGCCACCACCGAGGGCTGGTATGAGGAGTTCACGCCCCACGAGCGCTGCCCCAACGTCATCTTCCGCAACTGGATCAAGGAGGGCGGCGGCCTGCTCGGCGCCGATTCGCCGCGGCTCACCTACCGGTTCATGGAGGCCTTGGGCGAGGCCGGCTTCGGTGACCTCGTCTCTGGCTACCTCGGCGAGCCGGCCCTGTTCTCGCTTGGCAAGACGACGATGCGCAAGGCCGAGCCCGGCGTCTCGGGGCAGTGGCATCAGGACGGCCGCTTCATGGGCCCGGTGCGGTCCCTGAACCTGTGGCTGTCGCTGTCGCGCTGCGGTGACATCGCACCGGGGCTGGACATCGTGCCGCGCCGCCTCGACGACTACCTCGCCACCGGAACCGAGGATGCCGCCCTGGACTGGACGATCTCCGACACCCAGGCGCAGCAGGCAGCCGGAGCCACCGGGGTCATCCGGCCGATCTTCGAGCCCGGCGACGCCCTCCTCTTCGATGAGGTCTTCCTCCACAAGACGGGCTCGGATCCGTCGATGCCCAAACCGCGTTACGCGATCGAGAACTGGTTCTTCGGGGGTTCGAGCTTCCCGGCGGACTACGCCCCGATCGCGATCTAGGACCGCAACCGCCGTCAGGCGGCGGGCGACGCGAGGGCCGGCGCCGGGGTCGGCGTCTCGCCGGCCGTCTCCCCCGTCGGGTCGCCGGCGAGGGCGAGCACCGTCCCTCCGAGCGCCATGGCGACGAGCGTGACCGCCGGCATCTGCCAGTCCCAGTCCAGCGGAGCGTGGATGAGGTAGGTGGTGAGTCCGGCGATCGGCCCCGCCGCCACCGCGCCGGCCCGCCGCAATGCCCGGACCGCCGACCAGCCGACCCCGGTCAGGAACGCCGCCAGCGCCGCGATCCCGAGCACGCCGAGCTCGGCGAGAACCTCCAACGGCAGCGAGTGAGCGTCCTGTGCGCCCTCGGAGATCGTCCGCCACCGCAGCCAGTAGACGCTCCAGTTGCCCGCTCCCACCCCTCGCAGCGGCTCGGTCCCGAACGCGCGCAGGGCAACCCTCCAGTAGTCGAAGCGATTGCTCTGCAGGGTGACCAGCCGTGACGACCCGCCGGCGAGCGCCCGGGTGGCCGAGCCGCTGCTCTCGGTGGCTCCGAAGATGATCGCGGCCGCCAGCCCGACGCAGATGACCGCGGTGGCCCAGCGGCCGGCGTGCCGTGGCAGCGCCAGCCCCACGAGCGCGACGCGGATGTCGAGCCGCCAGGACACCAGTCCGGCGATGACCATGAGCGCCACCAGGATCCCGAGGACGATCGCTCCCTGGGTCTCCTGCGTCGTGATGCTCCCGCTCAACGAGGTCACCCCGGCAAACGGGGCGACGGCCACGGCACCGAGCGCGGCGAACACGACGCCACCGACCAGACCGGCCAGCTGCCGGCGCCGGGGCACGAGCACGACGAGCGCGACGATGCCGGCACCGCAGGCGAACAGTGCACCCCGCGAGAAGGAGACGTAGAGACCCGAGCCGAGCGGGACGGCCGCCGCCAGGGCCAGTCCGCGCATCCAGCGGGCCCGGGACTCGTCTCCGGCGAGACGGATGCAGAGTACGAGTCCGAGCGCCGCGAGCTCCCCCATCGCGTTCCAGTAGGTGAGCGGCTGTTGGAGGCGGCCTTCAGCTTGGGAGTAGTTGCTGAAGTGCAGGATGCCGGGCAGCAATCGTCCGGCCAGGCCGTAGCCGATCACGACGAGTGCCCCCCCGGCGAGCAGCGGCTCGACCGCCCGCACCCGTGATCGGTCCAGCAGCAGCGACGCCGCGAGCAGGTCGCCCAGATAGAGCACGTCGATCTGACCGGCGTGGTAGGCGTTGGAGACCACCGGCGACCACAGCATCGAGAGCAGGCTGAGTACCGCCAGCGCGAGCAGGCCGCCGAACGCGAGGCGACTCGGTCCGTGAAACGGACGTGCGCCGCGGCTCAGCGCCGCCCCGAGGACGACGAGGAGCCACGCGCCGAGCCCCGCCCACGCCCGGGGGCCTTGGAAATATCCGCCGGTGAAGAACGCCAGTACGGTGGGACCGAGGACCAGGAGCAGGGTCCCGGCGCCTAGCGCGAAGCGGCGCACCGGGTCAGAGGCGGGGGAAGGCGGTCATCGGCCCGACGACGTGCCTCAGCCGGGGACGGTGACGCCCGCGCGACGGGCCAGACGAGTCGCGGCCAGGGGCCGGCGGTCGGCGGCCGGCTCACGCGCTCCCTGACTCTGCGCCCGGCGCACCTGGGTGAGCATCCCCTCGCGGAACGACTGTCGGCTGAAGCTGGCGGCGTTGCGCACGCAGTGGTCCGGGATGATCGCCGCGTCGTCGAACTGCAGGACCGCCGCGGCCAGCTCGGAGGATCCCCCCGTCCAGAAGCAACCCGTCTGGTGGGGGATGACCGTCTCCAGGACGCCACCCGCTCCACGGGCGATCACCGGTCGCCCGGCCGCCTGGGCCTCGACCGCCGCGATGCCGAACTCCTCGACCGAGGTCACGATCGCGGCGCGGGCGCTGCGCACCGTCTCCTCGACCTCTCGGTCGGAGACGCGGCCGGTGAGCGTCACCGTCGGGCCGGCGATGCGCCCGAGCCGGCGCGCGTGGGGACCATCGCCGATGACGACCAGCGGCAGGCGCAACTCGTTGAAGGCCTCGATGGCGACGTCGATCTGCTTGTGGGCCATCAGCTCGGACACGATCACGTAGTGGTCGCCGACCGGACCGGGCGAGAAGCGCTCCGTGTCCACCGGCGGGTAGACGATGTCGGCGTCACGACCGTAGTAGGCCTGGATGCGATCACGCGTGATCGCGGAGTTCGCGACGTAGCGCGTCGTACGCTGGGCGGCGGTCCAGTCCCACTGACGCCAGCGACGGAAGAGCTCGCGCAGCAGCGCTCGAGACACGGGGTCCCGCCGCTGGGCAAGCGTCTTCTCGCGCTCGTTCCAGACGTAGCGAAACGGGTTGTGGCAGTAGCTGACGTGGGTCGTCCCCTCGTCGCAGATGACGGCATGCGCCCACGCCGACGAGCTGGACACGACGAGCTCGTAGTCGGAGAAGTCGAAGGACTCGATCGCCGTCGGGTACAGCGGCAGCATCGCCCGGAAGGTGTTCGACGTCGGCCGCAACCGGTTGAGGAACGAACTGTTGACGGTGCGGTGCGAAAAGCGGCCCTCCGTGCCATCCTCGTCATAGACCGCGGTGAAGATGTCAGCTTCCGGCCAGATCTCGCACAGCTCGAGGAACACCCGCTCCGCGCCGCGCACGTCGAGCAGGAAATCATGAACGAGCGCGACGCGCTGGCTGCTCATCCTGTTCCCATCCTTGAGAAGTCCCCGTCGTCCCTGGACATATGTTGCACGCGACAAGTGTAAGCGGGAACGTCCCGTTGATCCAGGTTGATTTGACGAAACTAGCCAATTCCACCGCGTCGGGGGTCTGACGATCCGCCTGATCGCCACCTTCTCCTCCGCGGCCGGCGGCGCCGAGCAGGTCCTGCTCGACGTCGCCACGGCCCTGGGGGACTGCACCCTCGCCTGTCCGGCGGGACCGCTTGCCGACGCAGCCCACGCCGCCGGGGTGCGGGTGCTGCCGATCCGGGAGCGCGGGCTCACGGCGCGAGGTGGCATCCGCGTTCGGGCGCGGGCGGCGGCTCACCTCGCCGGTCACGCCGTGGAGCTGCGGCGGCTGGTCGTCGACCTGGAGCCGGAGCTCGTCGTCGCCTGGGGGATGCGCTCGATCATCGCCACCCTCGCCCTCAGGCCCCCGCGCGTCGCGACTGCACGACGCCGGCTCGTGCTCGCCCATCACGACTTCCTGCCCGACCTGGTGACGGCCGCCGCCCTACGGCGGGCCGCGGCGCGCGCCGACGCGGTCATCGTCAACTCCCACGCGGTCGCCACCGACCTCTCTCCGGATGGCTCCCTGGTGCCCGGAGTCGTCGTGATCCATCCCGGAGTCGCCCTGGGTCCCGAGCCGGTCCGGGCGCCCGCGGCACCGCCGGAGGTGCTCGTCCTCGGTGCGATCGTCGATTGGAAGCGGATCGATCTCGCACTTGAGGCGTGCGCACTCGCCCGCCGCAGCCACCCCGAGCTGCGGTTGCGGATCGTGGGCGCTCCCCTCCAGGACGGCGGGACGCTCCTTGGTGAGCTTCAGCGGCGCGCCGCGCGCCCCGATCTCGTCGGAGCTGTGCAGTTCCCCGGGCCCACCGAGTATCCGTCGGCCGAGCTGGCCCGCGCGACCTGCCTGCTGCATTGCGCCGAGCGAGAGCCGTTCGGCCTCGTCGTCGCCGAGGCGCTCGCCGCCGAGCGCCCGGTCATCGTCCCCGAAGCCGCCGGCCCGATGGAGATCGTCGACGACGCCTGCGCGCTGCGCTACCCGCCCGGGGACGCCGCGGCGGCCGCGCGGGCGCTCGGGCAACTGCTCGACGATCCCGAGCGCGGGCGTCGGATGGGCCGAGCCGGACGACGGCTGGCGGTTCGCACCCTCGGACGAGCGCGGATGTGCGCGGAGTTCGTGCGCGTGCTCGCCCCCGATGGAGCGGTGCGCCCGGCGCGGTCGCCCGCGGCCGAGCTCGCACTCGTGACGGTCACCCACAATTCAGCCCGCGAACTGCGCGCGCTGCTTGATTCCGTTGCCCACCATCTTCCGGACGTGCGGGTGATCGTCGTCGACTGCGCCTCGACCGACGACAGCGTCAAGGTCGCCCGCGGGCATCCCACAGCGGTGTCGATCCCGGCGGGCGTCAACCTCGGGTTCGGCCGCGCGTGCAATCTCGGACTCGCGCAGGTGACCGAACCGGTGACCGTGTTCGTCAATCCCGACGTCGAGCTGCTCGACGACTCACTGCTCGCACTCGCCAGCGAGCTCCTGCGCGTCGACACCCCGCCCCGGCTGCTCGCCCCGCTCGTGATCTCACCCGACGGCGCCCGTCAGGACACGGTGCATCCACCTCCGGGGTCGCTTGCCGAACGGCTGCGGGTGATCCTCCCGCCGACGCTGCTGGCCGCGCGACTGGCCACCGCGCTCGCGCCGTGGCGCGCCGACACCCCTCGGGCGGTCGGCTGGGCGGTGGGCTGCGCGCTCGGTGCCTGCACCACGACGTTGCGCGAGCTGGGCCCGTTCGCCGAGTCGATCTTCATGTACGGCGAGGACATGGAGCTCGGGCTGCGCGCCGCTCGTGATGGGGTCGCGACCTGGTTCTGGCCGCGGGCGCGGGTTCTGCACCATCAGGCGCACGCGAGCGCCCGGGTCTACGGTGGCGAGCCGTTTGAGCGCCTCGCCCAGGCCCGCCACGACGCGCTCGCGCGGGCCAACGGGCCACGCGCCGCCGCCGACGACGACCGCGCGCAGGCGCGGCTGTTCACGACGCGGATCGCGGTCAAGCGTCTGCTCGGCCGCGACGCCGTCCGGGAGCAGCGCCAGCTGGCGGCGGTTCGCGCCGTGCACCACGCCGTCTCAAGCGACGCGACCCGACCCGCGTGAGGCCCGGCCGATGGCGTGGCGGCTGGCGGGGGCCGGCCGCGGTCAGTGCGGCCGCCGTCCTGGTGGCGGCGGGTCTGGGCGTGTGGCTGCTCGTGAGCCCGAGCCGGCACCCGCGCCGGTCGGCGGCGGTGACGAGCACCACCTCGAGCTCGGTGACGTCACCCGCCTCGACGACGGGCTCCACAACGACAGCGCTCCCACCCACCGCTCCACTGCCCGCGCGACCGGCGCCGAGCGTCGAGCAGTTCGGGGCCAACGTCAACCTCCTCTTCAACGACCAAGACCTCAGCCGCACGACCATCGGCTCCCAGCTGGCCGCGCTGCATGCCACCGGAGCGACGCTGGCCCGCAGCGACGCTCTGTGGGAGGCCAGCGAACCGGTGGCTCCCAGCGCGACCGCCCGACCCTTCGACTGGAGCTTTGACGACGAGATCGCCGGCGAGCTCGCCGCCCACGGGTTGAGCTGGCTGCCGATTCTCGACTACAGCGTGAGCTGGGCGCAGTCGACCCCCGGACAGGATCACTCCCCGCCGCGCTCGGATGCCGACTACGCCGCCTACGCGCAGGCGTTCGCCGCCCGCTACGGCACCGGTGGCAGCTTCTGGCAGGCGCACCCGTCGCTGCCCGACCTACCGGTGACGAGCATCGAGATCTGGAATGAGCCCGACAACGCGGAGTTCTGGCAACCGACCCCCGATCCCGCCGCCTACGCCGCCCTCTACATCGCCGGCCGGGACGCGATCGACGCCGTCGATCCCGCGGCACGGGTCATCGTCGGCGGTCTCACCAAGGTCACCAGGTTCCTGCCCGAGATGCTGAGCGCGCGTCCGCAGCTGCGCGGACATGTGGACGGCGTCGCCATCCATCCCTACGGAACACCGATGGTCCTGCGCGACCGGATCGCCGCGGCGCGCCGGACCCTCGACGCACTCGGCCTCGCCACCACCCCGCTCTACGTCACCGAGTTCGGCTGGACGACGGAACCTCCCGGAGCCCTGGATTACGCGGCCCCGGCGGTCCGCCCCGGCGATATCTCCCAGGCCGTGGCCACGCTGAGCTCGTCCGACTGCGGGATCGCCGCGGGACTCATCTACACGTGGTACTCACCGCAGGCCGATCCCACCAACGGCCAGGACTGGTACGGCATCGACAGCCTCGACGGCCGTCCCACCGCGGACACGTCCGCGTTCGCCGCCGCCCTGCGGGCCGCGAGCGCGCCGTCTCCCGCAGCGTGCGTGAAGTAGGCCGGTTCCGGGCCGACTAGGAGGAGCGCCGAGTCCGACGCCGCGCGATGAGGCCCGTGGCCAGCAGTGCCGCGCCGATGGCGCCGACCTCCCAGCTGTCATAGCCGGTGTTGGGCAGCGACTTCCCGCCCTGCGCGGTCGTCGTGGTGGACGGGCTCGCGGTCGTCGTGGCGGTCGTCGCCGGGGCGGGCGCCGCCGCCGTGGCCGTCTGCGTTTCCGTCGCAGCGGGCACAGTGGTGGTGGTGCTCGCCGGCGGTGCACTCGTCGTCTGCTGGGTCGTGGTGTGCGCCGTCGTCGTGGTGTGACTCTGGGTCGAGCTCGTCCCGAACGGATCGGAATACTGGCTGCCGGCCGAGCCGCCCCCGCCATTGGCCAGGGTGACAGCCGGGGCCGCGAGCAGCAGCGCGCCGAGCATCGTCAGTGCAGTCGTCAGGTGTCGAATGGCTCGCATGGGTTCTGAGTATGTCAAGCGCGCGACGCGAGCCGGCGGCGGAGGTCCCGCAGGGGCCGGGTGAGACGCCAGCTGAGCGACGTCTCGTAGCGACGCGTGATCTCCTCGACGGCGAGGACGCGCTCGCGCTCGACCTGAGCGACGTTGTGCTGCAGGGCCGCCCATTCCCGGGGATCATCAGCGGGTCGCGCGAGCTCATCGACCGTGATTGCCACGTCACGACGACGCAGCAGCACCCAGGTCTGCCCGTGGACCGGAGCCTGCGCGACGAACTCGAAGGCACGACCCCAATGGGCGCGAACCCACCACTCCGACATGAAGATCATCGGGCCTCCGAGCTCCCAGGATTGATCGCGGCGCAGGACGTTCATGCCGATCCGATCCTCGTCCCACTGCTCGTCGCTGAACGCGCCGCCGTTGTAACGGCCCATGTAGGTGGCCACGAGCAGCCCGCCCGGTTTCAGCAGCCGGTGCATCTCGGCCAGCCACGACAGCGAATGGTCGGTGAGGTGCGTGAACACGGAGAGCGCCCAGATGAGATCGAAGCCCGCATCGACCGCCAGCGGCGGGGCGACGGGGTTGAGGACCGCGTGCAGCGGCGGGCACAGGTTCGCCGACAGCCACGCGATGCTGTCGGCATCGATGTCAG
>CAZZWJ010000032.1:0-15360 GCA_964657875.1 uncultured Solirubrobacteraceae bacterium | reverse complement strand
CGGTCTCGGGGTTGAGGGACCGCGGCCCCCCGGCGCCGGCCGAGGTCGCCGCGCGGGTTCCGGGGCTCACCTGGACGCTCGCCGTCACTCCGTGGGGGGCGTAGGTGGGGTGGCCGGCGGTCACGACGACCGGACCGCTCCCGCCGGGCGTGCCCCGCAGAAAGCCGCCGAGCACCGTCCCGTCGGCGGCGAGGTCGAAGCCCGGATCGGCGATGAGCGTGCCCGGCCCGGTCGCCGCCAGTGAGACCGTCCCGGTGGCGAAGTGGCGCGGGTTGCCGTAGGCGTCGATCACGCGGACGGTGAAGCGGGTCGCGTCGGTGCCGTCGCCGATGATCGCCGCGTCGTCGGTCGTGATCGACAGCTGGTCCGCGGCGGTGTCGCTCGACATCGTGAGCGTCGCCGCGACCTGGCCGCCGATCATCCCCCGGATGGTCAGATCGGGGCTGCCGGAGCCGTCGAGTGACGGGAAGTCGAGAAACGCCGGGGCGTGGGCGAGATGCGGATAGCCGGTCGCGTCGGGGGTCGCGGTCGCCACCGGGCTCGGGGA
Source organism: uncultured Solirubrobacteraceae bacterium (assembly GCA_964657875.1). Classification (GTDB taxonomy): domain Bacteria; phylum Actinomycetota; class Thermoleophilia; order Solirubrobacterales; family Solirubrobacteraceae; genus Palsa-465. The sequence continues at coordinate 14,813 of CAZZWJ010000032.1, read as the reverse complement.
GGAGCCGACGTAGGCAGCGAGTGAGTCGCAGTTGGTGAAGACGATCGCGCCGGAACCCGGACCGTCGGGATTCCCGCTCGCCCCCGTCGAGAAGTCCCAGAAGAACGCCGGCAGGATGAACGGGCTCACCCCGGCGGGGAGCTGGGCCGCGTAGGTGCTCGCCCCCGGTTTCAGGGCCCGGAAGCTGTCGAGCACGCCCGGGGTCTTGAGGTTGCGCCAGACCCGGGTGGCCGCCGGGCTCGCGTTCGAGGAGACCGAGGACGGGGACGGTGTCGAGCTGAGACCGTTGATCGAGGCGTAGTCGATCGCGCACCAGCCGAGCAGACCCGCGTAGCCCGCAGCGCCGGCGAGGCTGTGGACCTGGGCATGCAGCTTGGCCTGGAGCGCGAGCGTCGCCGAGGTGTCGATGAACCGATACAGCGGTGCGCCGTCCAGCGCGCCGACCGCCTCGGAGACGAGATACGGGACGCCGCCGATCGGCGGGTTGAGGGTCGCGTCGGTGACCCCCTGGTTCGTGGTGGAGTGGTAGTCGTCGTAGGCGAAGACCTGCTGGTTCCAGTCCTGCAGCGAGTAGTCGTTCATCGCCCCGGTGCTCTGACGGGTCCCGTCGAGGCCGGCGGCGATCCCGTTGGTCTGGGCGTAGAGGGCCGCGTTGTTGACACTCGAGGTCTCGTTGAGCCGCGTCGCCCACACGATCAGCGACGGTCGGCTGCGATCCCGGGTCACGAGGTCCGTCATGTCCTGCACGACGTCGGCGCGGAAGGCCGCGTCGCCGACGTAACCCCAGCCCGGGGGCTCCTCCCAGACCATCAGTCCCAGCTCGTCGCAGGCGTCGAGGAACCAGTCCGACTGCGGGTAGTGCGAACAGCGCACCATGTTGCAGTTCAGCTCGTTGCGGATGATCTCCGCATCGCGGCGCTGCAGGCGCTCGGGCGCCGCCATGCCGGTGTAGGGATACAGCTGGTGGCGGTTGACCCCGAAGATCGGGTACCGCGAGCCGTTGAGATAGAAGCCATCGACCGCGAAGGTCGCCTCGCGGAACCCGGTGCGGGTCGGGTACGCATGCCCGGGCTCACCGGGCACCGTGATCGTCACCTGCACGTCGTAGAGCTGCGGGCTCTCGGGTGACCAGAGCGCGACGTTCTGCAGTCCGGAGACCGTGACCGACTGCGGGGTGGGGCCGGTGGCGGTGAGGGTCACCTCGGCGGATCCCTCACCGAGCGTCGAGGCGCCGTCGAGCACCGAGACGGTCACCGTCACCGCACCGGCGGGAACCGTGGCGGCATCGATGGTCACGAGCGCCTCGAGCGCCGGCGCACTCAGCACATCGGTCGGCTTCGCGAACACGTCGGAGATGAACACCTCGGGCACGAGCCGCAGCGCCACGTCGCGGTAGATGCCCGCGGGCTGCAGGAAGTCGATCGCCGAATCGCCCTTGGCGACGTTGTTGGGCGGCACGTCCTGCGGCGTGCCGTCGACGAGGACCGCGAGCACGTTGTCCCCGGCGGTGAGGTGATTGGTGAGCTCCACCGAGAACGGGAGGTAACCGCCGGCATGCGTCGCGAGCTCGATGCCGTCGAGGTACACGGTGGCGCTCGTCATCACGCCCTGAAAATCGACGAAGCTCCGGCCCGCGGCGAGCGCGGTGCCCGAGACGTCCAGGCGGTAGATCCACTTCGACTCCCAGCTCGACGGGCTCCATTGACTCCACGACAACGGTGTGACGGTGTGGGGCAGGGTCACCTCCGTCAGCCCCGTCGCGTCGTAGCCCGGCTGCTCGGCGCCGGTGACGTAGGGACCGAACCGCCAGCCCGCGTCCAGGCCGACCGTGCCGAGGGCGAGCGGCGTGTCCTGGGTGAGGTCGGCCCGGGCCGCGCCGTCGGCCAGGCCACCGAAGGCGAGACCGGCCGCGCTGAGCGCGCCGGCCCGCAAGGCGCCGCGACGGGTGATCCGGGCGTCGCGCGGGACCATTCACCGAACTCTACGCAAAAGATCCTCTGCGCCCGAAGACCGGGCTTGGGGGCCCGAAGAGGACGCTTTGCGACCCGAGACCGGGTCCGGAGAACCGTCCGGAGCTCGGCGTCTGACCTGAGAGATGCATGAGGGATCGCCGGGATGTGGCGGGTTTATCGCCACGAGCTGCTTCAGTGAGGGTCGGTGTCCGGTTCCCTCTCTGATTCGTCGCGCGCATGATCGACGTCGACCACGTCACCAAGCGCTATGGCGATCGCACCGCGGTCGACGACCTCACCTTCCAGGTCAAGCCCGGCATCGTGACCGGCTTCCTCGGTCCCAACGGCGCCGGCAAGTCGACCACGATGCGCATGATCCTCGGCCTCGACGCCCCCACCTCGGGCCATTCGACGGTCAACGGCAAGTCCTACCGCGACCTGTCCGCCCCCCTGCACGAGATCGGGGCGATGCTCGAGGCCCGCGCCGTCCACACGGGTCGGTCGGCGTCCAAGCATCTGCTCGCGATGGCTCAGACCCACGGGATCTCGCGTAGCCGGGTGACCGAGGTGATCGACCTCGTCGGGCTCTCCGAGGTCGCCGATCAGCGCGCCGGTGGCTTCTCACTCGGAATGGGCCAGCGGCTGGGCATCGCCGCGGCGCTGCTCGGCGATCCGTCGACGGTGATCCTCGACGAGCCCGCCAACGGACTGGACCCCGAGGGGATCCTGTGGATCCGCAACCTGCTGAGGAGCCTGGCGGCCGCGGGCAAGACGGTGTTCCTCTCCTCCCATCTGATGTCGGAGATGGCGCTCACCGCCGAGCATCTGATCGTCGTCGGACGCGGCCGGCTGATCGCCGACACCACGGTGGCCGAGATCGTCGACCAGGCGTCGCGCAATGCGATGGTCATCGTGCACTCCTCGCGAGATGCGGCCCTGGCCGAGGCGCTCCGCGGCGACGGGGTCTCGGTGACCCCCCGGTCTGAGCAGGGCCTCGAGGTGCGGGGACTCAGCGGCCCCGAGATCGGTGCCATCGCGCTGCGCGAGCAGATCGCCGTCCATGAGCTGACTCCTCAGCGCGCCTCGCTGGAGCAGGCGTTCATGAACCTGACCGGGAGCTCGGTCGAATTTCAGGCCGGGGCGCTGCCCGGCGCGGCCGACGACACCCTGGCCACTGCGGCATGAGCGCGCTGGCGTCCCCGCAACGCACCGGCGAGCCCGCGGTCGCGGTCCCGGGGGTCACGTTCCCGCGGGTCGTGCGCTCGGAGTGGACCAAGCTGTGGTCCCTGCGCTCGACCCGCTGGGTGCTGCTCGTCTCGTTCATCGCGATGGCGGCGCCGGGTCCGATCATCTCCGCCGTGCAGATGGGCCGCTGGGCGCATCTGACCCTGCAGGATCGCCTCACGTTCGACTCGATCGACACCGGCCTCGGCGGCTGGCATCTGGCGCAGCTGGGCATCGGGGTGCTCGGCGTCCTCATCATCAGCGGCGAGTACTCCACCGGGATGATCCGCTCCAGCCTGATGGCGGTACCCCGCCGGTTGCCGGTCCTGTTCGCCAAGGTGCTCGTCTACGCCGGGGTCATCTTCGTGCTGATCCTGGTCGCGACGGCGATCTCGTTCTTCGCCACCCAGGCGATCGTCAGCGTCCATCACATCCAGCACTCGATCGGCGCTCCGGGTGCCCTGCGGGCCTTCATCGGCAACGTCCTCTTCCTCACCGTCCTGGGTGTCATGTGCGTGGGACTCGGTGGCTGGGTGCGCAACAGCGCCGGCGGTATCGCGGCGTTCGTCGGGCTGATCTTCGTCCTCTCGGGCATCATCGACATCCTGCCCAGCAACATCAGCAACGCGATCAACCCGTACCTGCCCCTCAGTGCGGGCACCGCCGTGGTGACGCATCACTTCGACAACACCCACCACCTCAGTCCCTGGGGTGGGTTCGCCCTCTTCTGCGGGTACGCGGTCGTCATCCTCGCCGGCGCGTCGTTGACCCTCATGCGCCGCGACGCCTGATCTCTGAGCCGCAACCTTGGCCTCCCCGACGGGTTCAGGGGCCATGACCTATCACTCGCCTGGACGCTCTCGTCTGCCGCGCCTGCTGGTGCTCGCCGGGGTGCTCGGGCTTGTCGGACTGGCGATCGCCGGACCGGGGCGGGCGTCCGTCCGAGCCGCCGCTCGACGCGACAGGACGTCGAACGTTCATCGACCGTCGACGGTCAAGGCGCAGATCGTCGGCTTGGTCGACAAGGGTTCACAGAGCGCATACGTGCTGCGGGAGCCGTTCGCGACGGTCGACCTGGCGCAGCTCGCCACCGATGGGGCGGCGTTCTCGGCGATCGTCGTCAACGAGACGTGGGCGCAGCTCGAGCCCCGCGAGGGCCATTTCACCTTGACGCCCCTGCGGCAGTCGCTGGCCGCGGTCGCCGCCTATGACCGCGCCCATCCATCCCACCCGCTCACGGTCAAACTGCGGCTGTGGGGCGGATTCACCGCCCCGGGGTGGGCGAAGCGACTCGGCGGTCTCACCCCGGTCACGTTTCAGACGCCGAAGACGACGGGGACGACCGGCCGCTGGTGGACAACGGCGTATCGCGCGCAGTGGTCGGCGTTTCAGCACACCCTGGCGGACTCCTTCGACGCCGATCCGCTGATCGCTTCCGTCGCCGTCTCCTCGTGCGCGACGCTGACCGCGGAGCCGTTCGTGCAATCCCCGAGCCCCGCTCTCCACGCCGAGCTGTTCGCCGACGGCTGGTCCAGCGCCGCCCAGGAGGCATGCCTGCGCGGGGCGTTCACGGACTATTCAGGCTGGCGGAACACCCCGATCGACTACGCGTTCAACCCGTTCGCGACCTACACCGCCGGTCGGCCGGCCGGCACCCCGGACCTCCCGTTCATGGACTCGGTGATGACGACGTGCGCACGTCTGCGTGACACCACGGGACGCAGCTGCATTCTCAGCAACCACGCGTACACCGCGACCGCCCCCACCGCGTCGCGCAGCGCGCCGACCTACGCCGAGATCCAGACGCTCTACGCCCGGCATCCGGGCCACACCCCGGTCGACCTGCAGACCGGCCCCCCCGACAACTTCGGCGGATGTGAGGCCATCGACACGGCGCTGCGCTATCACGCCCAGTCACTTGAACTGTGGCCGCCGGCGGCGAGCGCGAAGTCGTTTCGCGGGTTCAGCGCCTACCCGAAGTCGGAGCTGCTGGCGTGGGCACGGGCCTTCCGGACGCGCCACCAGCTGTCCTGCTGATCATGCGACGGGCGGTCAGTCGTCGCTACGGTCTCGGCGGTGAGCGGCCTCATCCGCATCCGTGACGGACGGCCCGGCGACGCCCCGGCGTTGCTGTCGATGCTCGACGGCGCGATCAGCTGGATGGTCGACCGTGGCCAGGCGATGCAGTGGGGCACCACGCCCGCCTCCGAGCACGCTGGCTGGCGCGAGCGGGTCGGCGAGTGGGAGACGGACCCGGGGCTGCGGATCGCGGAGATCGACGGGCGGACGGTGGGGGCCAGCGTCATCGTGAGCGCTCCCCCGCCGCATGTGCCACCCACCAAACGGCGAGAGACCTACCTGCTGCTGGTCATCAGCGACCGAGACCATCCGCAGCAGGGCATCGGAGCGAGGCTGGTCACCCACGCGGCCGACGACGCGCGCGCCGCCGGCTCAGAGATCCTGCGCGTGGACTGCTGGGCGGGCGCCCCGGACCTGGTGGCGTGGTATGAACGCCAGGGGTTCGTCCGCTCGGCCACCTTCACGGTCGACGTGCGGGGTGGCTGGCACGGTCAGGTGTTCGAGATGGCGGTGTGACCGAGAGGCGCGGCGTTGGCCGTCGACGCCGGGCGGCTCGACCGAAGGCCCCGTCGCCGGCGCGGTTCAGATGGGACTCATCGAACGACCGCTCGATGAGTCCCAGCCGCGACGCTCCGGGTTCAGAAGAAGTGACGCCGCCCGGCGACCTCCCGCCCCATGATGCCCAGCAGGACCAGGACGGCTCCCACCACCAGCACGATGATTCCGATGGTCCAGACGATCGCGATCTTCGCGAGGAAGCCCACGATCAGTAAGACGATTCCCAAGATGATCATTGTTCTCCAGTTGCTACCCAAAGTGTTCTCGCGCCTGAAGCGCCGGACGGGCGTCAACGTACCGGGACGCTGGACGGCGATCCCGCCCCGGCGTCTGCATGCGGACGTCGCATCGCGGACGGCGGAGTGCCCCGGCCGAGGCTGAGAGCGCGGCTAGGTCAGCGTCGCGGCGAGGCGATGGTGACGCAGTTCCGCGGGCGGGGAGCCATGCAGAACCCAGCTTCGATCGTCGCGGCGACTGATGCTGCCCTGTTGGCGCAGCGCGCCCATCGCGCTCGTCACGGCGGGCCGGTGCGCGCCGATCAGATCCGCGAGCCGCTGATGGGAGAGCGGCAGGGGCAGCGCGATGCCGTCGGGTGAGACGCGGCCCCAGCGCTCGGCGAGGTGCCACAGCGTCAGCAGCAGCCGGTCGTCGACGCGTTGATGGTGGGTGATGGCGAGGCAGACGGCGAGGGCGTGGGCCCGCCGCGTGCCTCGGTTGAAGAGCTCGAGTCCGAGCTGCGGCCACGGAGTCATGCGGATGACCAGCTGATGATCGAGCGCGGCGAGCCGCGACGGCTCCAGCACCACCCACCCGACCTCGGCCTGGACGTGGGAGCCCTCGTCATCCCAGCTCCACGGCCGGATCACGTCACCCGCTCCGATCAGCTCGACGCACCGGCGTCCGAGCACTTCGACCTCTCGGGTGATCAGGCCATCGGCGATCAGGAAGCCGCGATGATGGGCCGCGGGCTCCTCGGCGGCGGCGACGTCCCACGGCCCGGTCGACAGGCGCCGGAGCCGCGTACGGGTCTCGCGGCGGGCGTACTCAAGATCGTCGCCGGGCAGCAGCCCTGCAAGCTCAGGATCGGCATCGATGATGCTGATCGAGTCCGGCACGCTCAGCCGGCCCCCGCGACGATGCGGCCGACCACGTCGCGGAACTTGTTGATGAGCGGGGTCACGCTGGTGGGCGAGCATATCGGTCCGGGTGGGCCCGTCGGCCGCCTGACGTTCACGTCTCAGCGGTCCCCGTGCCCGCGAACCGGGCTCGCCCTCGACGCCCGGGTGGCTTTCAGCCGTTACCGCGAGACCGTGACCGAGGTGGGGCTGAGGGTGTCGCCGGCGGTGATCTCCAGGCGGGCGCGATGCCGGACTGTGACGGTCGCCACGCCGTCATGGTTCGTGTACGCGGTGGCGTTGGGGAGCGAGAGGCTCGCGTGGAAGACGGGGGAGGTATCCACGCTGCCTTCGTTGGCCCCGACCGAGGCGATCTTCGAAGTCACCTTGATCCGGTAGGTGTCACGGCCGAGGTTGGTGAGAGCCGCGTGCAGGCGGGGCTCCTTCGGCTGGATCGCGGGACACGCGCCCTCTGCCGCCTGCTCCGCCGACGGGCCGCTGACCGTATGACCGTCGTAGGTCGAGGTTCCTTGTTCCACACCCGCCGCCGGATCGAACTCGACGTGATCAGAACCGGTGTCCCGTCCGATCATCGTGAGGTCCGAGCTGTAGGACCCGACGCCAGGGCCGGTCTCATCGATGCTGACAGTGCCGGTGACGAAGTCCCGACCGTCTTCGGAGTATTTGACGTAGGTCTCCGACCACTGACCTCCGAGCACGCCGGCCAGGGGGTCGTAGACGACGGTCACGGTGCCGCCGCCTGCTCCCGTGAACGTGCGAGTTCCGGTGAAGCCAAAAACGGTGTGGTAATCAGTCGGCGACTGCGCCCAGGATCCGGGCTCCGAGCTCACCGTCTTCAGGGGCTGGGTGCTCTTCAGCGCCGCGAAGTGTGCGACGAGCAGGAACCGGGCGTGCGCGGGGTATCCGGAGCCTGCGCGGTTGTTCGTGGTGTTGAGCGCGAGCATGGTGCCGCCCGGGCTCCACTGCGGCCAGCCGGTGAGGTTGTTGGTCACGAACACGTGCCGGGTTCGATAGTCGACGATCGGCTGCCCGGACAGATCGCCGCCGTGATCGCCACCGGAGGGCAGGATCCAGATCGGGCCGTGGCAGCGCTTATTGGAGCTGCTGACCGGCAGGACCGTGAGCGCCGCCGGCGTGTCGATGAAGTCCCGCAGCGGCAGGAGCCCGCTGTACCAGTCGGTGAGGTGCATCGTCCGGTTGCTCCAGAGTGCGAGCAGCTTGCCGTCCGGCGAGACGGCGTTGTCCTCGTCATAGTCGGGATTGGCGGTGAGGCGCGTACGCCGGCCGGTGGCGAGATTGACCGACCAGACGTCGGCGTTGAGCAGCGACGGTCCGCCGGATTCGACGTACGTCGCGTCGGCGCCTCCGTGGGTGAAGGTCTTGAACTCGTACAGCGCCGCGGCGTTGGACCAGGCGTCGGCGTTGCCGTCGGTCACGGAGGTGGGGCCGGCCGGGTTGATGACACGAGGATTGTTGACCGTGTAACCATCGCCGGCCCGTTTCAGGGTGCCGATCATCATCGTCTCCACGCTGTCGGAGCGGATGTCCGAGAAGCCGACGTGGACGCCGTCGGGGGCGAGCTTGGCACCGTAGGCACCGCCGAGATCCGTCTGTGGCGAGCTCTCCACCCCGCCCGGTGGGATGATGGTCGTCTCGGCGGGGCTGAAGTCGATCGGCGCAATCCTGGCGTGCCGACAGTTGGCGACGCTCGGGAGGCAGGTGAGGACGCCATACGAGCTCGAGCCGGGCTGGGTGAAGGATCCGAAGAACACGCGCTTGCCGTCGGGGAACGGGGTGATCTCCCCTTCGCCGCTCGAGCTCGGATCGTGGGCGAGCCCGCACGACAGGCAGTGAGCCTGACCGCCCGTGAGATCGGTGATCCACAGCTGGGCGGTGGATCCGCGACCGGTACTGCCTCCGGTGGTATTCGCGCCGGTTGAGTAGAAGAGCAGATGGCGGCCGTCGTGAGCGAACACCGGCCAGCCGGCCGACCTCACTGCGGCCGGCAGGTTGATCCGCTGGATCTGAATCGGCTGAAAAGCAAACGGCGCGGCATCGGCAGCGCTCGCCGCCGCCCCGCACCCGGCCGCGGCGACGATCGATGCGATCGCCGACCGGCGCACCGCGTGACGCAGACTACGGATCATGAGCTCTCCTCAGGGCTGCCTTGAACGGAACGTGGCGATTGTCATGCAAGAGACAGTTGAAGTCAAATGTCTCCCATCGCGCAGAAGAGTTTGCATGTCATGAGCCGCACATCGCCGCTAGCGTTGTCTTGACTGATGCCCGGGTTCGACGAGCCGACCCTCGCGTACGAGCAGGCGATGAGCGGGGCCGAGCGAGTCAAGCCGCGGGCCACGCCCGCGGGCGCGTTCGAGCGGGCACGTGAATATCTGCGGGACGGGAAGCGGATCGACATGGTCACGCTCGCGGCCGACCTCGGGGTCGCTCGCGGGACGCTGTACCGGTGGACCGGTGACCGCGAACGTCTCCTCGCCGATGCCACCTGGGCCGAGGCCCGCTCGGTTGCCGAGCACATGCTTCATCGCTCGCAGAAACTGACCGGCGTGGATCGCATCCAGACCGTGTGCGTCGATTTCATCGCCGCGTTCGCCGGCAACGCAGGCGTCAACGCATTCCTCGAGCACGAGCGCAACTCGGGTCTCGAACTCCTGACGCGTCTCAACGGAGGCTTTCGTCCACGCCTGGTCGCGTGGATCGCCGCAATGATCAAGACCGAGATCGATGCCGGCCGCTATCGCGCGCCCGCCGACCCCGTACTCCTCGCCGACGGCATCGTCACCATCGGCGAGCGATTCCTACATCACAGCGGTGGCCCCGAAGTCACTCCCGACGCCACCAGTGCGGGATTCACCATCGCGCTGCTCCTGCGGGAGGGCTGAGCGACACGGCCATGACGCACGACGGCGTCGATGCGTGCAGCACCGGCAGCACCGTCTTCCGCGCCGACACCCGAGCCGCCGTCTATGGCGCGACGATCAACCCCGACCCAACTCACCGGGCGATACCGGTCAGGTGCTGACGGTGCGGCCGAACAGATCGAGGAGGGCTGCGAAGTGGCGTTCGGTGGCCGTCGCATCGAACGCGGCGGTGTCCGACATCGTGTAGCCGTGGGCGGCGCCCGGGAATTTCTCGGTGGTATGGGTGACCGCTGCCTCGTCCATCGCTCGGTCAAGCGCCTCGATCATGTCGTCGGTCATGCTCGCGTCGTTGTCGGCGTGGCCCCAGAACACCTCGGCGTTCACCCGGGAGGCTCGAGTGTGGGGGCTGTCGGGCGCCTCGGTGACCATGCCACCGGTGTGAAAGCCGCCGAGCGCGGCGACTCGGTCGGGGTGGGCGGCGGCGATCTCCCAGCCGAGACGGCCGCCCATGCAGTAACCGGTGATGCCCACGGGTCCCGGGGCGATCTCACCGAGGCGATCGAGGTAGGCCGCGGCGTCGGCGGCGATCACCGACGGGGCCAGCCCCTGCGCCAGCGGCCGCATCTGCCCGATCCACGCCGTGCGCGCATCGTTGTCACGGAGGTCCGGGATCGTCTTTGCCGCGGCGGGCCCGCCGCGGTAGAACACGTTGGGGACCAGCACCGCGTAGCCCTCATCGGCGATCCGGTCGGCCATCAGCCGAATGCGCTCGCGCAGGCCGATGATGTCAACGATGAACAGGACGCCGCCGCGGATCTCTCCGTCCTCGGGCGTCGTCAGGTAGGCGTCGGCGACGCCGTCCGGTACCGCGATCTCAATGGTCTGGGGCATCCACCCAGCTTGGCAGATGCCCCCGATGCGCTTGCTCGCGGGCGGGTGGCCTCGCGGGAACCCACCTGTTCAGAACCAGTCGCTCACCACCGCGGCCAGAACCCACAGATCCACTCTCCGTGGAACCCGGTTTGCCTCGGAGGCATTGGGACGTTTTGAAGCGGACTCTGCGCGATCGTCCAGGCATCGAAGCGGCTCGCTCTAGTCATGACGGATGTGGGTCGATGATGACGCCATGCGTTCTTGGGTTCCGTCGTCTCGGTCGCCGTTGCCGGAGGCGGATTTCCAGCAGCGACATCGCGGTCTGCTGTGGTTGCTCGCGTTCCAGCTGATCGCGCTTCCGCTCTTCGGTGTCACGCAGGGTTGGAGCATCTGGTCCTCGGCGCTCGTCTGCGTTCCGGCGGCCTTCTTCGGTATCTGCGCGATCCCCAGCCGGCTGGGTCGAACGGGTCAGGCATCGTGTTGCGTGCTGGCCCTGCTGAGCTGTTCGGCGGCGCTGGTGTGGTTGTGGCACGGGCAGACCGAGGCGCACTTCCACTATTTCGTGATGGTCGGAGCGGTTGCCCTCTACGAGGCTGCGTGGCCGTACGCGATCGCATTCGTCTTCGTGTTCTTCCAGCACGGCCTGATGAGCGTCTGGATGCCGGGCCGGGTGTACGGGAGCATGGTGGCGATGCAGCATCCGTGGCTGTACGCGTGCATCCACGGAGGGTTCATCGGCGCTCTCGCGCTGGCCAATCTCGTGTATTGGCGAGCCAGCTCCCGAACCCGCGACCGCGAGCAGATTGCGGTCGCGGATCTCGCATACCACGCCACCCACGACCCACTGACCGGTCTCCTCAACCGGCGCGCCTTCACCGAGCATGCCCAAGCGCTGCTTGACGCCAGGCAACAGTCGACCGTCGCCGCCCTCTTCGTCGATGTCGACGATTTCAAGATCGTCAACGATTCCCTGGGCCATGACGCCGGCGACGAGCTGCTGATCGCGGTCACGCAACGTCTGTCCTCGGTGATCCGCCAAGGCGATCTGCTCGGGCGTTTCGGCGGCGATGAGTTCGTGCTGTGCCTCGAAGAGTCCTCCGCTGACGGTGTCAGCGAGACCGCACGACGCCTCAGCCTGGCCGTCGCAGCCCCATTCATTCTCGTTGGCGTCGAGCGACTGGTGACGGTGAGCATCGGCTTGGCGATCGCTGAGCCCGACGAACGGTCGGTCGACTCATGGCTGCGTGATGCTGACCTTGCGATGTATGAGGCCAAGGCAGCCGGCAAAGCCCAGCACCATTGGTTTGACATGAGCATGCGCCGCAAGGCGATCGACCGTCTCGAACTTGAATCTGACCTCCGCGACGCCGTCGCCCACGGTCAGATCGAAGCCCACTTCCAGCCCCAGGTTCGAGTCAGCGACGGCCGCGTCATCGGGTTTGAGGCGTTGGCCCGATGGAACCATCCCGACCGTGGGATGATCCCCCCGGACGTGTTCATTCCGATCGCGGAACACAGCGGCCTGGTCGGGGCGATCGGGGCCCACATGCTGACCGTCGCGTGCCAGCACGCGCAAATGTGGGCGCGCGACGACCCCACTATGGGCGCTCTGGGCATCTCGATCAACGCGTCACCGCGATGCATCGGCAACGAAGATCTACCCGGCGTCGTCGAGGACATCCTCAGCCAGACCGGGGTTGAGGCCAGCCGCGTTTGCATCGAGATCACCGAGACCGCCGTCGTCGGACGCAGCACTCGCGCTCAAGGGGTGATCCACGGACTCAAGGCTCTCGGCGTGCGTCTCGCGATCGATGACTTCGGAGTTGGGCAATCGTCCCTCTCACAGCTGGCCCGGCTCGGCCCCATTGACGAGCTCAAGATCGACAAGGCGTTCATCGACGACATCAGCACCAGCAACACGGCCAGCCGCGTCGTCGGCGCGATCATCAGCGTCGCGACCAGCGACGGGCTCAACGTCGTCGCCGAAGGCGTGGAGGATGCCGCTCAACGAGACCAGCTCAGCGAGCTCGGGTGCCCCACCATCCAGGGTTTCCTCTACTCCCGCCCGCTACCCGCCGCCCAGTTCTACCGCTACGCCACCCAACAGAACCGCCATTCCCTCGCCCAGGACACCGCAATCGACGCTTCCATGATCTCGCGCGACGACAGTACGAGCGTCGTCACCTAGGTGAAGCAGCGCCGCTGCTTCCCGGCACGCGGCGCAGTGCTCAGGGCACCGGCTGGCTCCTGCTCACAGCCAATCTGTCTGGGGTCTCCGTCGCCGAACCGCTCGTTCGCCTGAGATTCCCGGTCGGGGTCACGCGAGGCGGTAGACCGAGGAGGTAGGTGCGGGGCGTGCCGAAGCGGTGTGCGCTGATCGACACAGCCTGCTCTCGCACGAACGACAGCAGCTCGATGCGACCAGCCGACACAACCTCGCCTGCGTACACCGTCAGCGCTGGAGAGCCCGAGACGGCAGTCATGACTGAGGCGACCGTGCCTCCGAGGAGACGGACTCGGCCTCCGTCACGAGCAAGTTCGACAGCTCGGTCGACCCACCGGGCAGAGTTCTCGACGTGCACCGCGATCGCCAACGCATCGAGGTGAGCCATCAGCGGCACGGAAAATGACTGTCCCACGCTGATCGTCAGCGACGACCGAGCTCGAGTACCCGCCGCGATGATGCGCAGCACCTGCGCGTCGGTGGCGTCCTCAACGCGAATGGTGACCGGGACGGGTCGGTAGCGCAAAAGATTGGTTTCGAAGCGGAGACCAGTCACATCCTTTGCCACCCCGAATTCCTCGCGCCAGGCAACCTCGTCGCTCTGCAACGCAGCTTGAAGCCACGCGATCTCATCCGACGTCGTCCTCAGCTCCGCGGCGATCCTGAGCACGCGACGGGTCAGGGCATCAAGCGTTTGGGGCGCGTGAGAGACCGGAGCGTCGCGCCACGTCCCGAGCCCGATGAGGTAATTCGGTCCTCCGGCTTTAGCGCCGGCACCGACGGCAGCCTTCTTCCAACCCCCGAAGGGCTGACGCTGCACGACAGCCCCAGTGATGGAACGATTCACATAGAGGTTGCCCGCCTCGACACTCTCGGCCCATACGGCGATCTCATCCTGATCGAGAGACTGAAGCCCCGAGGTGAGGCCATAGTCGATCGCGTTGACCAGTTCGATTGCGTCCACGAGCGTCTCGACGGTCATGATGCCGATCACGGGTCCGAAGTACTCGGTGAGGTGAAACTCCGATCCTGACTGGACGCCGTCGCGGATGCCGGGCCGCCACAGGGTCCCCGCTTCGTCGATCCGCTCGGGCTCGATCAGCCACCGCTGACCGGGCTCGAGGGTGGTGAGTGCGCGCAGCAGCTTGCCTTCGGCCGGTCCGATCAGGGGACCGATCTGACTTGATGGGTCCTCCGGACGTCCGACGCGATGGGAGCTGACGGCGTCGACGAGCTGGCGTCGGAAGCGCTGAGACGTGGCGACGCTGCCGACGAGTATGACCAGCGACGCCGCTGAGCACTTCTGACCGGCATGCCCGAAAGCGGAGTCGGCAACGTCCCTGGCCGCGAGATCGAGATCCGCACTGGGAGTGACGATGATGGCGTTCTTCCCACTCGTCTCCGCGAGCAGCGCCAGATCCGGGCGGAAGCTGCGGAACAGCTCCGCGGTCTCATAGGCGCCGGTGAGGATCACGCGCTCGACGTCAGGGTGGGAGATGAGCTGAGCGCCGAGAGCGTGCTCCTCCAGTTGCACGTACTGCAGAACATCTCGGGGCACCCCCGCCTCCCACAGCGCCTCGATCATCACCGCGCCCGCGCGGCTGGACTGGCCGGCGGGCTTGACGACGACCGGTGACCCAGACGCGAGCGCCGCGAGCGTGGAGCCTGCCGGGATCGCAACCGGGAAGTTCCAGGGTGGCGTGACCACCGTCAGGCGCGCCGGCGTGAACGTGGCGCCGTCGACGTGCGCGAGCTCGCGACCGCGTTCGGCGTAGTAGTGAGCGAAATCGATCGCCTCGCTGACCTCCGGGTCGCCCTGCTCGATGACCTTCCCACACTCTGAGCCCATCACCTCAAGCAGATCTGCCCGGCGCCCCTCGAGCAC
>CAZZWJ010000031.1:0-15482 GCA_964657875.1 uncultured Solirubrobacteraceae bacterium | reverse complement strand
CAGCCGGACACCGGCTGACGGCCCGCGGTGCTGGGGCTCTGACTCGGAGCGGTCGACCGCGGCCGGGGGGTGAGCACGCCGGCCAGCTTCGCCGAGGCCACCCCGCACACGCAGCCGATGAGCAGCGTGGCGCAGACGTCGATCGCGACCCATCCGTAGGGGGTGGACAGCACCCCTCCGAAGGCTCCGGTTCCGGCGGTTGCCGGCTTGGACAGCGCGGCGAGGCTCTTGCCGATGCCGCCACCGTGCTTGGCCCAGCCGTCCAGGCCGGTCGCGATCCACCAGAAGATGCACGCCGCGAACGCGGTGAAGATCACCGGGACGCTCAGCCAGGTGAGACCGCCGCTGAGCACGATGATCACGAACGCGAGCACGGCGACGCCGAGGGAGATCATCCAGAAGTCGGGCAGGCCCTTGATCGTGGCCACGAGCAGGAACAGGATGACCGCGGCGACCGAGCCCACGATGCAGTTGACGGCGGTTGACCGCAGCGCCGCGGTGTCGGCGCCGAGCACGAAGAACATGCCCCAGGAGACGAACGCCGCCGGGATCACCAGGTGGAAGTTGGCGGGCAGCGACAGCCCGTTACCGAGGTTTCCGTTCGTCACCCAGTGAAAGGTGAAATTCGCCGAAAACTCGACGTACAAGAACGCGATAATGGCCACCGCCGCCGCCAGTGGCGTGGTCGCCTTCATCTTCTCAAGCATCTCTCTCTCCTCAGATCTGTGTAGGCACGACCCGTGTCGGGAGTTGGCACAGACCATGACGAACACCGGGAACGTCGTGGTGAAAACCCTACGGTTCGTTCTCGGAGAGGAATAGTTTTTGCGGCTTTTCCGAAAATGCCGCTGCCGGTGGCGGGAGCTCGGCGCGGGCGCCGGGGCGACTCAGCCGTCGGCGAGTGAGCGATCGACCGCGCGCGCGACCTGTTCACGCGAGCGGGCTTCGACGGCGCTCGTCATCGCGACCCGCCAGCGCTCGGGGCTCGCCGGTCCGCGCTTGAGCCCGAGGTCGGCGAGCAACATCCGCTGATCGACGTGGACGGCGACCTGTTCGGCACGCCGCTGGGCGGCGATGTGCTGGGCGCGGACGAGCGGGGTGCGACCGGTGTCGACCGCGCGGCTGAGGAGATCCTCGGCGACCAGGGGAACCGCGCGGCGGGCGCACTTCTCCCAGGGTGCGTCGGCCTCGGAATCGACGATCACCTGTCGCACGACGCGCCAGCCGGCGTGTCGTGAGTCACAGCGGGCGACGAGAAACCGGGCGAGCGCCTCGGCGACCTCGGCGGCGTCGGGCTCTGATCCGTGACTGTCGAGATGACGCAGCGCCGCCCCCACGCCGCGGCCCTCGTCGACGGCTCGGGCGAGCTGGCGGGGTGTCCGGCGCGGCCGCTGTGCGTAATCGTCGATCCCTACACCGTACTCGCGATCCGTGATCGCAGTGGACGCCCGACTCCGAACGCGACCCCCCGCCGAAGCGGCCGGTGAGCCCTACCGGCCGGTCGTGCGGTGCGCGGCTCCGCGCTGAAAGCCCGAGCGGCCCTGCGCCCCGGTGTTGGCGTGTCGCGCCGGACCGGAGCCGGGGGACGGGGTGCGCCGCATGAGCAGCCGCAGCGCCCGGTCGGCAGGTCCGGCGTCCTCGCGGGGCGCGAGCGCCTTGGGGTTGACCGTCCGCAGCACCGGACCGCGGGCCGGATCCAGCACCGCGACCACGACCTTCGAGCTGCTCGGCGTGTCGAACACGATCCCGTCCACGACGCCACCGGCGCCGCTGACCTTCACGAGTTCATCGGGGCTCACCATGGGCGTCTGAGCTTACGGGATCCACCGGCGCGGGCCGCTCGAAACCCGGCCGCTGGGTTTTCAGAGCTCAGTGGTGGTGACCGGGCTCGGGCGCGACGTCGAGGGCGGGATTGCGATCGAAGAAGCCGAACGGCTTCAGCCAGAAGGAGACGGTGTCGACCGGCATCACCGGCCAGTCCTCGGGCCGGGTGATGTGATGGATGCCGAACACGTACCAGAGCACGACGTCGGTGTCCTGCAGCGGGCGGTCGGCGGCGATCCAGGTCGCGATGCCGTCCTCGCCGTGGCTCTGGACCGGGTACTCACCGGCCGGCCAGCGCTCATCCTCGGCGTGGCGGGTCACCCACAGCGGGTGGTCGATCACCGGCGCGCGAGCGATCACCGGGGAGGCGGGGTCGAACATCGAGGGAATTGCGGCACCGGGCACGAGCTTGTAGGCGACGGGGTCGCCGTGGGCGTTGAGGCGCTGGGGGTTGACGACCTTCCAGCTGCGCTGCGTGGACCAGTCGTAGTCCCGCGCGGACTCGGCCTCGGAGCGGATCGGCGTCACCCGCTGCACGAGCGCGAGGCCGTAGGGGTTCCCGTCGTCGATCGCGAGCGCCTCGGTGTCGACCTCCATCACCGTGTTCGCCTCCCCGTCGACATCGAGGTCGAGCCGGGCGACGATGAAGTGCTGGTGAAACGGAGCGTAGGTGCGATCATCGACCATCGTGCCGTGGCGCGGCCGGGGACTGTCGGGCGCGAGCGTCGTGGTCACCATGATCCCGGTCGCGCGGACCTCGCACTCGATCGAGCCATCCTGGTGAAAGCGCCAGTAGATGAGGTACTCGTAGTTGGCGACGGTCGCCTGGAAGGAGACGACGAGCCGGCGCATCCGGCGGACCTCGGCGCCCGCGCGATCGTCGACGTGCTTCCACAGCGGGCCGGCATCCTCCTCGTGGATGCAGATCGCGTTGGGGATCGTGTACGGCTCCCCGGCCGCGTCGGCGAGCGTCGCGTCGAGGTAGCGGATCTCCCCCAGGCAGTCACAGCCGAGCTCCAGCGACTCGGTCATGTAGCCCAGTCCCCACTCGCCGATGTCAAACGCGGTCCGGGCGGCGTGCTCGCGGCTTGGGTCGCGGTAGGGGACGACCATCTCGGCGAACGACAGCCGGTGGGCGACCGGCCGCCGCCGCGCCGGCGGGGTCGGGTCCTCGTAGCCGACCTGGTGCAGCGTGAGCCCCTCGCGGTAGTTGAAGCCGATCCGCATCCGCCAGCGCTGCCAGGACAGCTCGTTGCCCTCCAGCGTGAACGACGCCCCCTGCGGCTGGGTCACCTCGTACGGGCGCAGGTCGTCGCGCAGCGTCTGCCCGGGGACGAGCGCGGGCACGTACTCGCCCATGACCGCCGGCCGGCCCCGGTCCCCGACGTCCTGGAGCTCGATCAGCTGCATCCGGTTGACGTCGACGATCGGCCGCAGGCCGCTGACGAACTGCGCGTAGGGGTTGCCGTGCGGGCTGCTGCGCAACCACACGTCACACCAGCCGACCCGCCGGTCGCGGTAGCCGTCGGGCACGAGCAGGCCGCCGTAGGCCCACATGTCGAAGAGGACGAGGTCGAGGTCGTCGATCCCCCGCTGCGCGAGCGCCGCGATGACGTCGGGATGCCCGCGCAGGTAGGCGTCGCACGCCTGGTACTCGGCGGCGACGAAGTTGCCCTGGACCCCGGGGCGGCGGTGGGTGGCGGTGACCGTGTCGCTGCCGAGGTCGACGGTCACCTCCTCGACGCCGTCCCCCTCCCGGTCCCAGACGACCGCTCGCCCCCGACGCGCCGGCGCCGGCGAACCGTCGGCGAGGCTCGCCTTGGCGGGCTCGACGAGCTCGACGCAGCCAAAGCGCCAGCGCTCGACGTCGGGGCGCTCGGCGCGCACGAGCGCGGTGACCCGCCGGATCTCGTCGGCGCTGAGTGGGTCTAGGGGGTGCGGGAGGCTCGGCATCGGAGCGGGATCCTGACAGCCGGGGCCGACGATGGCGCTCCCGGGGTCCCGACCGGCCGTTCGCTCAACCCGCCCGCTCGGCCGACGCCAGGCCCCGCCGGGCGAACGCCGAGAGCACGAGCCCGGCGACGAGCAGCCCGCCGAACGCGATCGCCACCTTGATCGGCGAGCCCGCCAGCAGACCGCGACCCGCCTCGAGCACCGGGGTGACGGGGTTGATGCTCGCGATGTCGTGGATCCAGCCGGTGAGCAGCGACAGGGGCACGTAGACGGGCGCGAGGAACAGCAGTACGAACACCGGCATCTGGATGACCGCGCCCGCCTGTTCGGTGCGCAGGAACATCGCCATGCCGACGGCCCACAGCGCGGTGACGATGTTCACCACGATGCCGAGGCCGAGCAGACCGATGAGCTGGATGCCGTTGCCCGAGACGTTCATCCCGGCGATGAGCGCCGCGATCGTGACCACCGTCCCGGTGATCATCCAGCGCCCGAGGGCGCCCAGCGCGTAGCCGGCGATGATGCCGCTGCGCCGCGGGGCGCTGAGCAGCAGTCTCCGCGCGAAGCCCGAGTCGAAGTCACGCGCGACGGCGAATCCCGTGAACACGCCGCCGAACGAGGCCGACTGCAGGAACACGAAGACGAACTGAAACGCGGTGTACCCCGGCTTGTAGTGGAAGTTCGGCACGTCGCTGATCCGTGACAGACCCCCCGCGAACGCGATCAGGAAGAACAGCGGGAAGAGGATCGACGGGATCAGGATCGCCGGGTTGACGAGCGTGTTGTGAATCGAGCGCCATGCGACGCCGCGGGCCACGTCGAAAAAGCGCCTCATGTCCGGGTCAGCCGTGACTTCATCGCGACCTGGGCGAGTCCGAGCGCGACCACGATCAGCGCGAGCGTGAAGCCGAAGCCGAGCTCGAGCGCCTGTGCGTTCCAGCCGGTGATGACGAGGCTGCGCAGCGCCTCCAGCAGGTAGGAGATCGGGTTGTACGTGGCCACGTCACGGAACCACGTCGCCTTGATCAGGTGGCGCGGCAGGCTGGAGGAGCTGAGGAAGATGGTCACGAAGAGCAGCGGGAAGATCCCCTGGACCGCCTCACCGGTGCCGAAGCGCAACGCGAGCAGCACGCCGAGGCTGGCGAACGCGAACGCGATCAGGATCGAGAGGCCGAGCAGCACCACGGCGCCGCCGACACCGCTGGCGAACGTGACCCCGGTCGCGAGTCCCACGAGCAGGTAGACGATCGCCTGGATGGTGCCCATCACGAGCGCCCCACCGAGCTGGCCGACGAGCAGCGCCTCCCCGCGGACCGGCGTCATCGAGAGGCGGTTGAGAAACCCCGACTCGATGTCACGCGCGAGGTCGACCCCGGCGTTGATGGAGACGAACATCGCGCCCTGGACGAACGGCATGGCGATCAGGAAGTCGCGGTAGTTGCGGGTCGGAAAGCCCGGGATGTGGGTGGCGACGCTGAGCGCCGAGCCGTTGATCGCGAACAGGATGAGCGGGAAGATCATCGGGAACACGATCAGTGCGCGCTGGCGCAGGGTGCGCACGACCGCCCGCCGGGCGATCGCGAGCGTCTGATCGACGATGCTCACCGACGGCGCCGACATCGCGGCGTCGCGATCGAAGGCGAAGTCAACGGCCACGGCGCCTGCCGCGACGGCCCGCGGGCGCCGCAGCCCCGTCGCCGTCGCCGTTCCCATCCCCGTTCCCGTCGCCCGACCCCTCGAGCTTGCGCCCGGTCTTGGCGAGGAACACGTCGTCGAGCGACGGCTGATGGAGCTGGAGGGCCTCGACGCGCAGCTCGGCGCGGTCGAGGATGCGGACGATCTCGGCGAGCCCGGATTCGCCTCCGGGGAGCTGGACGGTGACGCCCGCGTCGGCGCCGCGGCGCAGCTCGCCGAACCGGGAGAGCAGCTCGGCCAGGCGGTCGCCGTCGCCGGTCGCGGCCGGCGTCACCTCGACGCTCGGGCCGCCGATGTCGGCCTTCAGCTGGGCCGGTGTCCCCTCGGCGACGATCTGGCCGTGGTCGATGATCCCGATCCGATCGGCGAGGACGTCGGCCTCCTCGAGGTACTGGGTGGTGAGGAACACCGTCATGCCCTCGTCCCGGGCCAGCCGGGCGACCTCCTCCCACAGCGCGGAGCGGCTCTGCGGGTCAAGCCCGGTCGTGGGCTCGTCGAGGAAGAGGATCTTCGGCGAGTGCACGAGCGCGAGCGCGAGGTCGAGGCGGCGCTTCATCCCGCCTGAGTAGCCGCCGACCCGCCGGTCGGCCGCCTCGGTGAGCCCGACGCGCTCCAGCAGCGCCGTGGTCCGGCGCTTGCGCTCCGAGCCGGGCAGTCCCTGGAGCGTCGCCTGCAGCATCAGGTGCTCACGACCGGTGAGGATCGCGTCCAGCGCGGCCTCCTGCAGCGCGGCGCCGATGGTGGCGCGTACCTGGGCGCCCTGCTTGACGATGTCGAAGCCGCCGACGGTCGCGCGGCCGCCCGTGGGTGGCAGCAGCGTCGTGAGCATGAGCACGGTCGTCGACTTGCCGGCGCCGTTGGGCCCGAGGAACCCGTAGATCTCACCGCGCGCGACCGCGAGGTCGATCCCGTCCACGGCGCGGGGTCCCTTGCGGAACTCGCGGACCAGGCCCATCACCTCGATCGCGGGCTCCCCGGTCATGACATGCACGTTAGCCGTCACCCAGCACCGCGCGCACCCCGCGCGGTGCTCGTCCGTCGACCGCGATCATTCGCACTCAACGTGCGCGGTCTCAGCGCCGATAACCCCGCTCATGCAAGCGACCTTCCCTCGGCGGGGTCGGCTACTGAGGGCTGCGGTGATCGCGCCGCTCGTGGTCGCGGTGGGCGCGATCGTCGGGCGCTACTCGGGGCTGAACGCCGGCACGTGCTACGACGTGGCCTGGACGGCCGCGGCGCTGAGCGGCACGGTGGGCACGATCGCGGCGCGACGGCACGCGCGACCGGAGAACCGAGCGCGGTGGACACTGTGGGCGCTGGCGACGACCTGCTGGCTGTTCGGGCAGCTCGTGTGGAACGTCTATGGGTTCGTCGGCTTCCCCCCGGATCCGAATCTCGCCGACTTCAGCTGGTGGGCGTTCGCCGTGCTGGTGACGGTGAGCATGCTGCACTTCCCCCGCGCCGAACGCTCGATCCTCGCCGTGGCGGCCGTCGAGTCGGTGCCGCTGATCGGCGCGGCGATCAGCCTGTGCGTCGCTCTGCTGTGGCGGACCGCGGCTCACTCCGAGCTGGCGACGGCGCCGACGTTGTCTGATCTCACCTACCCCTGTCTGTACGCCTCGGCGACGATTCTCACGCTTCAGGCGATGCTCGGCGGCGCGCTGCGCGGGTTGCGGGGCTCGGCGCTGCGGGTGGTGCTCGGCGGCACCGCGGCGATCTCGCTCGCGTTCATGCTCTGGAGCGCTCAGCTGCTGCGCGGCACCTACGTTCCGGGCACCTCGGGACTCGATCCGCTGTGGGTGGTCGGCCTCGGCGCGATCGGCATCGGCGGACTGATGGCCGCCGAGAAGCCAGAAGGGGCGCCGGCCCTGGCCGAGCCCAACCACCGAGGCGTCGTGCTGCCCGCCGGCATGTTCACCGTGCTGTTCGTGGCGCTGCTGGTGGAGGCGATCCGCGGCGCGTCACTGCGTGCCGAGGAGATCCTCGTGCTCGGCCTGCTCTGCTCCGGCGCCGCTCTGATCGCACGCTCGACGCTGCTCGCCCGCCGGATGCGCGAGATGCTCGAGCGTGAACGGGCCGCCCGCGCGAGCCTCGGCGAGCGCGAGGCCGAGCTTGCCCGGCTCAACGAGCAACTCGTCGAGGACTCCCGTCACGACCCGCTCACCGGGATCGGCAATCGCCGCGCGCTCTCCGACGATCTGCCCATGTTCCGCACGCTCCAGCGCGAGACCGGTGAGGAGATCGCCCTCGTGCTCTGCGACGTCGACCACTTCAAGCCCTACAACGATCGCTTCGGTCACCTCGCCGGCGATCAGGCGCTGTGCATGATCGCCGCCGCCGCCCGCGGGGCGCTGCGGGCCCAGGACGCCGCCTACCGGTTCGGGGGCGAGGAGCTGCTGCTCATCCTTCGCGGTGCGGGCGCCGTGGAGGCGACCGCGGTCGCCGAGCGTGTGCGTTCGGCGGTCGCCCACGCCGGGTTCGTCCATCCGCTCTCCGACGCGGGGGTGCTCACGGTGTCGGTCGGTTTGGCCTGCGGCATGGAACCGCCCGAGGAGCTCCTCGCGCGGGCCGACACGGCGCTCTACCGGGCCAAGGAGGCCGGGCGCGACCGAGTCGTGGTCGCCGACGCGACGCCGACGGCCGGCCTGCCCGGACGCCTGAGGGTCGATGAGTCCGAAGAGCCGGTGCCCCGCCACCTGCGAAGCATGCTGTCGGTGTCCCGGGCCGCGGCATCTGGTCGCGGCGTGATTCCCGTCCTCGAGGCGCTTGCCGCGGCGATCCACGGTGAGCTCTCCTTCAACGTCGTCGCGGTGAACCTCCGCGAGTCGCCGCAGCTGACCCGGGTGGTGATCGTGCTCGGTGAGCCGTCGGCGCGAGAGCTCCTGCTCGACACGACCAATTCGATGACCCAATGGGAGGCGCTGACGGCCGCCGCCCGTGACGTCCACGGCGCCGCGTGGCTGGCCGCGGGCAGTTATGACCGGGATCCCGACGCGGCCTTCTGGCGTCCCCCGGGGGTCGCGCCCCTCACCGCCGACGGGTGGCATCCCGAGGACATGCTGCTGCTGCCGCTGCGCAGCACGTCACACGAGGTCCTCGGAATCGTCTCCGTCGATCAGCCGGTGCTCGGGCGGCGCCCCACCGACGGGGAGATCGGGATCTTGATGGCGGTCGTCGACCACGCGGGGCTGGCCCTGGAACAGGTACAGCAGCATGGTGCCGCCCGCGGCGAGGAATCCGATGAGCTGCGACTCGCCGCGGTGATGCTGCTCGCCGAGGCGCTTGACCTGCGTGATCCGAGCACCGCTCTGCATTCCCGCACGGTCGGATTGCTGGCGCGCCGGACGGCGATCGAACTCGGACTCGCCGAGGCCCATGTCGAGCGAGTGCGAGCCGCCGGCGTTCTGCACGACCTCGGCAAGCTCGGCATCTCCGACGCGATCCTGCACAAGCCCGACGCGCTCGACGACGCCGAATGGCGCGAGATGCGCCGCCACCCGGAAGTCGGTGCCCGGATCCTCGAACATGCCGGCATGCGCGACATCGCAGGCTGGGTCCGCGCGCACCACGAGCGCATCGACGGCCGCGGATATCCCGAAGGCATCTCCGGCGACGCGATCTCCCTGGAGGCCCGGATCCTGTCGGTCGCAGACGCCTACGAGGCGATGATCGCCGACCGGCCCTACCGCACCGGCATGCCGGTGGACAGCGCCCGCCAGGAGCTGCTGCGCTGCGCGGCGACCCAGTTCGATCCCGAGGTCGTCGCCGCGTTCCTGCGCGCGCTCGACGCCGATCACATCGAGGAGAACCACCGCCCGCCGGGGCCCGCGACTTCAGTCCAGCCAGGCCGGGGCAACCTGCTGGCGGCGTGAGCCGCTCCCCGCACACCCGCCCTCATGGATCGGCCGACGGACGCAGCACGGCGAACAGATCGGTGATCTCGAGCTCTGCGTGGCTGAATCGAAAGAGCGCCGCCGGGCGCCCCCCGGAGCGGCGCGAGCCGGCGACCTCGCCGGTCGCCTGCAGCTGACCCCGCCGCTGCAGCACCCGCTGCAGGTTGGTCGCCGAGATGTCGCGGCCGAGCGCCGCGGCGTAGATGTCACGGAGCTGGGCGATCGTGAACTCGGCCGGGGCCAGCGCGAATCCGAGGTTGCTGTAGGAGAGCTTGCTGCGCAGCCGCTCGACAGCCGACGCGACCACCGAGGCGTGGTCAAACGCCATCGGCGGCAGCGCTGCGGTGTCCAGCCACCGGGCGCTCGGGGGCAGCCGCGGGTGCGCGGTGACCGGCACGACCCCCAGGTAGGCGGTCGCGATCGTGCGCTGGGACGGATCGCGGTCCGGCGCGCTGCGGGTCTCCAACTGCTCGAGGTGGGCGATCTCGGCGACGTCGAGGCGGCTGGCGAGCTGGCGCGCGACGCACGCGCCCAGGCTCTCCCCCGGCGCCACCGGCCCGCTCGGCAGCGCCCAGACGCCCGCGTAGGGCTCTGTCGAACGCTGCCAGCAGAGGACCGAGAGCGTCGCATCGCTCACCCGCAGCACGACTCCGAGCGCCTCGTGGCGGTAGCGCGCGACGTCGTCCCGGCGCTCGGGTCGGGTCGGTGTCACGGGTCGGGATGCTAGCCTCACCGGCAGTTTTCGCCTGATAGTCGAAAACCCGATGATCCCGGAACCCAGGAGCCGCGATGACGACCTTTGAGCTGCCCATGACCGATCCGCCTTCCGAGTTCGCCGACTGGGATCAGTGGCGCTCGGAGGTGCAGAGACTCAGCGGCGAGCGCGACGCGGTGATCCTCGCCCACAACTACCAGCGGCCCGAGATCCAGGATGTCGCCGATCACGTCGGGGATTCACTGGCCCTCTCCCGGCTGGCCGCGGCCGCACCGCAGTCGACGATCATCTTCGCGGGCGTGCACTTCATGGCCGAGACGGCCAAGATCCTGTCCCCCGATAAGACGGTGATCATCCCCGACGCCCGGGCCGGCTGCTCGCTGGCGGACATGATCGACGCCGATCAGCTGCGCGCCTGGAAGGCCGAGCATCCCGGCGCCGCGGTCGTCGCCTACGTGAACACGAGCGCCGAGGTCAAGGCCGAGAGCGACATCTGCTGCACCTCGTCAAACGCGGTCGAGGTCGTCGCCTCGCTGCCGGCCGATCAGGAGGTGCTGTTCCTCCCCGACATGTTCCTCGGCGCCCACGTCCAGCGGATGACCGGCCGGGAGAACCTGCGCGTCTGGCCCGGCGAATGCCACGTCCACGCCGCCATCTCCCCCACCGACCTGGAGACGGCGGTCCGCAGCGACCCGGAGGCCGAGCTCTACATCCATCCGGAGTGCGGCTGCTCGACCTCGGCGCTGTGGCTCACCTCCGCGGGGGAGCTGCCGGCCGACCGCACCCACATCCTGTCCACGGGCGCGATGCTCGACGAGGCCCGGCGCAGTCGCGCCGATACGGTGCTCGTCGCCACCGAGGTCGGGATGCTGCATCAGCTGCGCCGGGTCAACCGTCACACCGACTTTCAGCCGGTCAACCCGCAGGCGAGCTGCCGGTACATGAAGATGATCAACGCGGAGAACCTCATCACCGCGCTGCGCGACGGCCGCGACGAGGTGACCGTCGCTCCCGCGATCGCCGACCGGGCGCGGCACGCGGTGGCCCGGATGATCGAGATCGGTCGGCCGGGGTCGGGCGAATGATCGCCGGCGATCTCGACGTCGGATCGGTGCGCTGGGAGCGCCGCACCGAGGTCGTCGTGGTCGGTACCGGGGCCGCCGGGCTGTCCGCCGCGCTGGCGCTCATCAACGCCGGCCGGCACGTCACCCTCATCACCAAGGGCCATCTCGGCGACGGCGCCACCGCCTGGGCGCAGGGCGGGCTCGCTGCCGTGATCGATCCGAGCGACCGCGTCAGCGGCCATACCGACGACACCCTGCAGGCGGGCGCGGGGCTCTGCGATGAGGCCGCGGTCACCGAGCTGACGGCGGCGGCTCCGGGCGCGATCCGGCGACTGACGATGCTGGGGGCCCAGTTCGACCGTGAGCCCACCGGTGCCCTGGCGCTCGGGCTCGAGGGGGGTCATCACGCCCGCAGGATCGTGCATGCCGGCGGCGACGCGAGCGGTGCCGAGATCGCCCGGGTGCTCGCGGCGGCGGTGCGGCGCGCCGCCGATCACGGCCGGGCCGAGATCCTCGAGGCGGCGCTCGCCGTCGACGCCCTGCAGGCCGCGGACGGCGGCGTGTGCGGGCTGCGCATCCTCGACGGCGAGGGGGAGATCGGCGAACTGCGGGCCGACTCGGTGATCCTCGCCACCGGCGGGATCGGTCAGGCGTGGCCGGTGACGAGCAACCCCCCCACCGCGACCGGAGACGGTCTCGCGCTCGCGCTGCGGGCCGGGGCGCTGATCCGGGATGCCGAGTTCGTCCAGTTTCATCCGACGGTGCTCGTCGCCCCGGCCGGACACCGCGCACCCGGTGACCGCAGCGCGCTCATCTCCGAGGCGGTGCGCGGTGAGGGCGCGCGGCTCGTCGACCTCGACGGCCGGCCGATCATGACCGGCGTGCATCCGCTCGGCGACCTCGCGCCCCGCGACATCGTCGCCGCCGCGATCCACCGCCGGATGATCGACACCGCCACCGATCACGTGCACCTCGACGCGACCGGGATGGGCGCGCGACGCTGGGCGGAGCGCTTTCCGACGATCCTCGCCCTGTGCCGGGCCCGCGGCGTCGACCCCCGGTCGGAGCCGATCCCCGTCGCCCCCGCCGCGCATTACGCGTGCGGCGGCGTGCTCGCCGACCTCGACGGGGTCACCTCGCTGCCGGGCCTGTACGCGATCGGCGAGGTGGCGAGCACCGGCGTCCAGGGCGCCAACCGGCTCGCCTCCAACAGCCTCACCGAGGCCGTGATCGCGGGTGGGCGCGTCGCCGAGCGGCTGAGCCGCACCCCGCCGCGACGGCGGGCGCCGGTGGCGCGTGACCGCATGCCCCTGCTCGACGCCGAGCTGCGGGCCCGGGTGATCGCCGCCACCGCACACGGCTGCGGGGTCCTGCGCGGCGATGAGAGCCTGCGGACCCAGCTCGACGAACTGCAGGCGCTGAGCGATCTGCTCCGGGGCGCCGAGCCGTCCACCGCGGCCGAGCGGTGGGCGATGGTCGAGACCACCAACCTGCACACCGTGTCGACGTTGACCGCGACCGCCGCTCGGCACCGGACCGAGAGCCGCGGCTGTCACCGCCGCTTTGACCATCCCGATCCGCGACCCGAGTGGCGCCGCCACCAGCTGCTGGGCTGCCGCGACGGCGAGATCCGACCGGTGGGGCTGGACCGGCGGGTGGCCGCATGACGCTCGTCGCGCAGGTCGGTGATCACGCGGTCAGCCGGGCGCTGCTCGCCGACAGCGGGGTCGATCACGAACTCGTCCTGGACGTCGTGCGACGCACGCTGGCCGAGGACCTCGCCTGGGGGGCGGACGTCACCACCGAGGCGACGATCCCCGCGGCGGCGCACGGCACCGCGTCGGTGATCGCCCATGCGCACGGCACCGTGGCCGGGCTCGGGGTCGCGGCGGCGGTCCTGGAGACGCTGTGGGCGAGCCCGGGTGACACGGTGACGGCGAGCGTCGAGCCGCTCGTCGCCGACGGTGACCGGGTGGGACCCGGCGACCGCCTGCTGCGGGTCCGCGGTCCGCTGCGGGCGATGCTCACCGGCGAGCGCACCCTGCTCAACCTGCTCTGTCAGCTGTCCGGGGTCGCGACCGAGACCGCGCGCTGGGTCGACGCCCTGGCACCGGACGCGGGGGGACCGGGTCGCCCCCGGGTGAGCGTCCGGGACACCCGCAAGACGGTCCCCGGACTGCGCGTGCTGCAGAAGTACGCCGTCCGCTGCGGCGGGGGCGTCAACCACCGGATGGGGCTCGGCGACGCGGCGCTGATCAAGGACAACCACGTCGCCGCCGCCGGCTCGATCACCGCCGCCTACGCGGCGGTCCGTGACCGCCATGAGACGATCGCCGTCGAGGTCGAGTGCGACACCCTCGCCCAGGTCGCCGAGGCGCTCGAGACGGGGGCCGAGCTGCTGCTGCTCGACAACATGGACGCCGTGCAGCTGCGGGCCGCCGTCGCGCTCGCCCGGCCCCACGGGGTGAGGCTCGAGGCCAGCGGCGGCCTCACCCTGGCGCGGGCGTCGGAGGTCGCGGCCACCGGCGTCGACTACGTCGCGGTCGGCGCGCTCACCCACTCGGCGCCCGCGTTGGACCTGGGGCTGGACCTCGACTGAGTCCCGAGGTCGCCGACCGCGCGTCTGTGGGCGCCTCCGGCCGACGGGTGAGCCGCTCCCGCAGCCGGGCGACGATCTCGGCCTCGTCGGCGTCGACGAGCCGGTGGTCTCGGACGACGATGCGCCCGCCGGCCACGACGTGACGCGGCCGGCGGCCGGGGCCGCCCCACAGCAGCCCCGCGACCGGGTCCGCGATCCCCGCGTCGGCGACGCCGCTCACGTCCCACACGCAGAGATCGCCGCTGCTGTTCGGCCCGAGATGTCCGAGCTCGGGGCGCCCGAGACCGGCGGCCGAGCCGGTGCTCGCCATCTGCAGCACGGTCCGCGCGGACAGCCGGCGCCCCTCCCCGACCAGCCCCGAGATCTGCATCGCCAATCGCGCGTCGGCGAGCAGATGACCGGCGTCGTTGCTGCCGCCTCCGCTCGTACCGAGGCCCACCGCCACCCCGGCGTCCAGCAGCCGCGCGACCGGCGCGATCCCCCAGCCCATCGGGACGTCGCAGCCCGGCGCATGGGTCGCCGTGACCCCCGCCCCGGCGAGCTGTTCGATCTCGGCGTCGGTGACGTCGCAGAGATGGGCGAGCGTCACATCCGGGGCCAGCCACCCCCACTCCGCGAGCAGCTCGATCGGACGCCGTCCGTAGCGCTCACGCGCGATCACCGTGTCGACCTGCTCGTTGGCCTGGGTGCGCCGGCGCAGGCCGTGACGGGCGGCGACCTCGGCGAGCGCCTCGAACGTCTCCCGGCCGTCGGAGTGGACACCGGCGGGCCCGACCGCGAGCTGCAGACGCCCGTCGGCGGTGACCCCCGCGGCCCCGTCGCGGATGAGCTCGGCGTGGATCGCCTCCGCGGAGGCGGCGGCGTGCGCGGCGTCGTCGCCGGCGCTGCCGCGGACGAACACGAGCCGGCCGCCGAGACCCCGCACGGCCGCCGCGGTGGCGGCGGCGAGGCCGGCGGTCTCCGCGACGCTCTGAGCCCGCGGCCAGTTCAAGTGGTGGTCGGCGACCGTCGTGACCCCGCAGAGCAGCCCCTCGGCGGCCCCCACCGCGGCGGCCCGTCCGTAGAGCTCGGGATCATGGCCGGCCCGGTCATAGGCGGCCGCCATGGTGGCCAGCCACTCGCGCATGACCACGCCGCGGGTGCCCGGCAGCGTGCGAAACGCGCTCTGCAGCAGGTGATGGTGCGCGTTGACGAGACCTGGGGTGACGACACAGCCCGAGGCGTCGAGGCGGCCGTCGCGCTCGGCGGGGACGACGACGTCACCGTCGGTCTCGGCGCCGGGTCCGAGCACGACCGCGACGGCTCCGTGCACGGTGAGCCGGCCGGCGGGCACCGAGCCGGACGCGCCGGTCATCGGCACAGCTCCCCCGCCGCCTGCGCGAGCGCCTCGGCGTAGGCGAGCTCGCCGCCGTCCGCCGGCCCACCGGAGAGATTGATGCCGGCCACCAACCCGGTGTCGAGCAGCCGGCGCCCGGTCTGGACGGCCGCCGCGATCCCGGCCCGCCGGGGGTCGGGCGCGGCGAGGATCGACGCGAACGCCGACCCGTCGCCCCCGGGAGCGCGAAACGACTCAAGCTGCGCCGCGCTGCCCGCGTCGCAGACGAACGCCACGCACGGGATCATCGCCGCCGAGACCCCGAGCGTCCGGCAGTCGCGGATGAAGTCGACCACCTCATCCACCCCGTCGCAGTGGTCCACGAAGCAGACCTCCGCCCCCGCATGCTCCTTGCTGAGCAGTC
>CAZZWJ010000030.1:6526-15496 GCA_964657875.1 uncultured Solirubrobacteraceae bacterium | reverse complement strand
ATCCTCACCCGCGTCGCGGAGTTGATCGAGGCGCGCGCCGAGGAGCTCGCAGTGCTGGAGACGCGGGACAACGGCAAGCCGATCGAGCGCTCGCGCGCGGACACGTCGATGGGCGCGCGGGCGTTTCGCCACTTCGCCGGCGCGCCCGCTCGGCTCACGGGGGAGACGACGCCGATGGTCGGTCACCACGTCTACACGGTGCGGGAGCCGGTCGGCGTCGCCGCGCTCATCCTGCCGTGGAACTTCCCGATCATGACCGCGTGCTTCAAGCTCGCGCCCGCGCTGGCCGCGGGTGCGACAGTGGTGGTCAAGCCCGCCGAGCAGACACCGATGACGATGCTGCGCGTCGCCGCGATCTGCGAGCAGGCGGGCGTCCCCGCCGGCGTGGTCAACGTGCTCACCGGCGACGGGGTGGTGGGAGCGGCGCTCGCCGCCCATGCGGGCGTGCAGAAGGTGTCGTTCACCGGCTCGACCGAGGTCGGACGGCTCGTCATGGCCGCCGCCGCACCGACCACCAAGCGCCTCACGCTCGAGCTCGGTGGCAAGAGTCCCAACATCGTCTTCGCCGATGCCGACCTCGACGCGGCGGTGGCGACCGCGATGCGGGCGGCGTTCGGGCATTCGGGGCAGATGTGCACCGCCGGCAGCCGTCTGCTCGTCCAGCGCTCGATCCTCCCGGAGATGCGTGAGCGGCTCGTGGCCGCGGTCGGTCGGGTCCCGGTCGGCAACGGCCTGGACGGCGGGATCAGCGTCGGGCCGCTCGTCTCCGAGGAGCAGCGCCGGCAGGTGCTCAGCTACATCGCCGCGGGCGAGGCCGAGGGCGCGCGACTGGCGGCGGGAGGCGGCGTTCCCGACCGCCCCGGCTTCTTCGTGGCACCGACGCTGTTCACCGATGTCACCAACGACATGCGGATCGCCCGGGAGGAGATCTTCGGCCCGGTCGTCGGGGTGATCGCCTTCGAGGACGAGGACGACGCGGTGGCGATCGCCAACGACACCGCGTACGGACTCGCCGCGGGGGTGTGGACCCGAGACCTGGTGCGCGCCCACCGGATGGCCTCAGCGCTGCGTGCCGGCACGGTGTGGGTCAACACCTACAACATCTTCGACCCCGCGCTCGCCTACGGCGGCGTCGGCGACTCGGGCCTGGGGCGCGACCTCGGCGACGAGGCCCTGCTCGGCTACACCGAGTCCAAGAGCGTCGTCATCGCGCTCCAGTGACGGGTGGCTCGCCTGTGCCCCGGCGATGACGCTCCACACCGTCCTCGGGGAGCTCGATCCCGCCGCGCTCGGTCCCACCTCGATGCACGAGCACGTCTTCTGCGACCTGCGCCTGTGGGCCAAGACCGGACCCGACGGCGTCGCCTGGGACGGTCCGATCGGACCCGAGGCCCAGGCCCACCTGCGCTGGAACGGTCTGCACACCCCCGACAACCTCCGCCTGCACGACCCCGAGGTGGCCGTCGAGGAGCTGCAGGCCGTGCACGCCGCCGGGGGACGCACCCTGGTCGACCTCACCGTGACCGGCATGGGCCGCCGCCTGCGCGACCTGGCGGAGGTGTCCCGGCGCAGTGGGGTGACGATCGCGGTCGGCTGTGGCTACTACGTCGAGGAGCTCCACCCCCTCGAGCTCGCGGCTATGGACGTCGACGGGATCGCCGCGACGATCATCGATGACCTGGCGCACGGTCTCGACGACACCGGCATCCGCCCGGCGCTGATCGGGGAGATCGGCACCAATCACCCGCCGACTGCCGCCGAATGGCGGGTCGTGCGCGCGGCCGGCCGGGCCGGGGCGCAGACCGGCGCCGCGGTCAACGTCCACCTGTCCTGGCGGGGGGCCGACGGCGTCGCGGTCGTCGAGGCGCTGCTCGGGGAGGGGATGGACCCGTCGCGGATCATCCTCAGCCACCTCGACGAACGACTCGACCGCGGCTATCACGACGCGGTCGCCCAGACGGGCGCGGTGCTCGAGTTCGACACCTTTGGGAGCGATTTCTTCTACAGCACCTCGAGTCGCGCCCGCAATCCCACCGATGTCGAGCGCCTGGACGCGCTGGAGGGCTTGATCGCCGCCGGCTACGGCGGTCAGCTCGTCCTCGGCTGTGACATCTGGACCCAGGCCAACCTCCGCGGCAACGGCGGGTGCGGCTATGAGCACCTGTTCCGACGGGTCTGCCCGGCGCTCGCGTGGGCGTGCGGTGCGGACCCCGACACGATCGACCAGATCATGCTCCACACGCCGCGGCGACTGCTCGACCGCCCGTGACCGACGCGCTCTGGCGGTGGTCGGCACGGCAGCTGCGGGACGCGGTCGCACGGCGTGACCTGTCCGCGGTCGAGGTCGTCGCTGCCCACCTGAAGCGGATCGAGGAGGTCAACCCGCAGGTGAATGCGATCGTCACCCTCGTCCCCGAGCGGGCGCTGGCGGAGGCAGCCGCGCTCGACGATCGCCGCCGCCCTCCAGGGCTGCTGCACGGGCTCCCGGTCGCGGTCAAGGATCTGATGGACACCGCGGGTATCCGCACGACCTACGGATCGCGGATCTACGCCGACCACGTCCCCGCCGCCGACGCGCTGCTCGTGCAACGACTGCGGGCCGCGGGGGCGATCGTCGTCGGCAAGACGAACACGCCGGAGTTCGGAGCCGGCTCGCATACGTTCAACGATGTCTTCGGCGCGACCCGCAACCCCTACGACCTCACGCGCA
Source organism: uncultured Solirubrobacteraceae bacterium (assembly GCA_964657875.1). GTDB lineage: Bacteria > Actinomycetota > Thermoleophilia > Solirubrobacterales > Solirubrobacteraceae > Palsa-465. The sequence goes on along the minus strand of CAZZWJ010000030.1, from coordinate 12,786 downwards.
GCGCCGGCGGAAGCAGCGGGGGCGCAGCTGCGGCCCTGGCCGCGGGGATGATTCCGATTGCCGACGGATCAGATCTCGGAGGTAGCGTCCGCAACCCGGCGTCGTTCTGCAACGTCGTCGGCCTGCGTCCGTCCCCGGGTCGCGTCGCCTCCACTCGGCCGGGCAACGCCTGGGACCCGATGTCGCTGCTGGGCCCGATGGCTCGCTCGGTCGATGACGCGGCGATGCTGCTCTCCGCGATCGCGGGCCCCGACCCACGGGCTCCGCTGTCGATCGACGACGATCCGGCGCGGTTCGGCGAGGTGACGGCCGCCGATCTACGCGGGCGGCGGGTCCTGTGGAGCGTGACCGCCGGCGGCCTGCCCGTCGAGCCCGAGGTGACCGCCGCGCTCACCGCCGCCCGCCGGGCACTGAGCGACCTCGGCGCCGAGCTGATCGAAGACGAGCCCGATCTGACCGGCGCCGACGAGGCCTTTGAGACCTTCCGCGCCCTCGAGTTCGCCGCCGGTCACGCCCACGACGTGCGTGACCATCCGGCGCTCGTCAAGCCGGAGCTCGTCGAGGACGTCCGCCGCGGCGAGGCGCTCACCGCCGGGGAGATCATCCGGGCCGGGGAGCTGCGCACCGAGCTGTTTCGCCGGATGGTGGGGCTGCTGGACACCGTCGAGCTGATCGCCATGCCGACCGTCCAGCTGGCCCCGTTCAACGTCGAGCTGCGCTCGCCCGAGCGGGTCGCCGGCATCGCGATGAAGCGCTACATCACCTGGATGCGCTCGTGCTCGCGGATCTCGGTGACGACGTTGCCCGCGATCTCGATTCCCGCCGGATTCACCGACGGTGGGCTTCCGGTGGGGCTACAGCTTGTCGGACGCCCCCGCGGCGAGGCGGCGCTTCTGGCCGCCGCCGCCGCGCTCGAGGTCATGCTCGGTGCGGGGTCCCGCCGTCCCCCGGTCTGAGGCGCTCCCGCCGCGTCCGCTCAGCCGGCCGGCCGCCACCCCGCGTCCGAGCCGGGTGGCCCGGCGGACCACGTCCCTGCTCGTCGCCGCGACCGCGCTCTGCTACCTCTCGATCGGGTGCTACGCGGCGGTCCTGCCCGGTTACGTGCTCCATCACCTGCACGACTCGACGACGACCGTCGGGCTCGCCATGGGTGTCTCGGCGGTGTTCGCCGTCGTCCTGCGCCCGGCGGCCGGAGGCCTCGGCGACCGCTTCGGGCGTCCGCTGCCGGCGTTGCTCGGCGGCCTGCTGCTCGCGTTGGGTCCGGCGTTGCTGCTCGGCCCGCGGGGCATCCTGCTCGTCATCGCCGCGCGCTCCCTGGTCGGCGTCGGCGATGCGCTGTTCACCACCGCGACCATGGCGTGGGCGATCGACCTCGCGCCCGGCGACCGCCCCGGGCGAGCGATGGCCACGCTCGGGATGTCGATCTGGCTCGGTCTCGCGCTCGGGCCCCAGGGGGCGGTGGCTGCCCGCGAGCTCGACGGGTACCCGGCAGTGTGGACTGCGGCCCTCCTCGCTCCGCTGTTGGCCGGATTGCTCACCCGGCTCGTGCCCGCCCCGACCGGGTCCACGCGCCCGGTGCCTGCCCGCCTGGCAATACCGCGTGGCGCAATTCGCCCGGCGCTGGTGATGCTGCTCGCCTGCTACGGCAACGGTGTGTTCGAGGCGTTCGGCATCGTGCATCTGACCGCTCGCGGGGTCTCCGGCGGCGCCGGACTCGGCGGCGCCGCCAGCGTGTTCACAGTGATCGCCGTCACCACCTTCCTCGCCCGTTTCGCCGGCGGCTCGCTGGCCGACCGCGTCTCCCCGCGGGCGGTGTCGGCGGTGGCGGTGGCGGTCATCGCCGGGGCTTACCTCATCCTCGCCGCCGCCTCCTCATTCGCCGCGGCCGCCGCTGGTGGGGCGGTCCTGGGCATCGGTCAGGCGCTGCTGTACCCGGCACTCGGGGTGATCGTCTCCCGCCAGGTCCCGGAGGCTCAGCGGGGCTCGGGCATCGGCGTCTTCCTGGCGTCGGTCGATGCCGCCTTTGGCCTGGGCCCGGTGGTCGGCGGGTTCGTCGTCGCCGCCTCCTCGACGACCACCGCCCTGTGGACGGCCGCCGCGGTGGCGATCATGGCCATCCCGCTGATGCTGCTCGGCCGCGCAGCTCCTCCCGCGACCAACGGCTGAGCGCCAGGCCCTCAGCGGGCGTCGTGGCGAAGCTCCCCGGCGACCATCGTCGCCACCACGTGACCATCGCGGCAGGCCTCCGGGGAGGCGTGCAGGGGATCGACGTCGAGCGCGGCCAGGTCGGCCACGCAGCCGGGCGCGAGCCGCCCGCGGTCTGGAGCGAGGGCAACCGCCGCGGCGCCGCGCGTGTAGAGGTGGAGCGCCTGCTCGGCGTCCACCGCCTCGTCGGCGCCGATCGGGTCATCACGGCCGGCGATCGTGCGCCGCCGCATCTGCCAGAACGCCCACAGCGGGTCCACCGGCGCGCCGCCCGGTCCCGCCGGCCCGTCGGAGCCGCCGCCGACGATTGCACCGGAGGCCAGCCAGCTGCGCATCGGGTGGGCCCGCCCGATCGCCGCCTCGCCGAAGCGGCGCACCAGGCCCGGACCGAATGACCACTGCAAAGGAGCCTGCGTGGCGACGAGCACCCCCAGGTCACGGGCCCGGCGCATCTGCGCGGGGGAGGGCCACAGGTAGGCGTGAATGAGCGTGAACCCGAGCCCGGTGAGCGGGGTGATCTGCGCCGCGGCCCCGAACGCGTCGAGTGTGAGATCGATCGCCGCGCTGCCGACGGCGTGGACGCCGATGCCGGTGCCCGCACCCGCCGCCCACCGCGCGTACGCCTGCAGGCCGGCGGTGGAGGTCGTCTGATTTCCCCGGTAGCCGTCGGTTCCGGGCCACGGTTCGTCCAGCAGTGCGGTGCCGAGCGAGCCGCCGCCGTCGAGGAACAGCTTCCAGGGCCCGATGCGCCACATCTCGTCGTCCCTCCGCGCGAGGTCGACGCCGGCGTCCGTGAAGCTCGCCGCCCGGTCCTCGGGGGCCACCTCGCCGTCGCCGAGCGGCATGCCCAGCGTGCGGACGCGCAGCGCCCCCCGCTCCGCAGCGGCCTGGTAGGCGAGCAGCTCATCGGCCTCGAGCGCCGGGTCGACGACGCTGGTGATCCCCGCGGCGAGGAAGGTGCGCTGGATCGCCTCCAGCCAGCGCAGTCGGTCCTGCAGCGTGTCGGCGGGTTGCCGGCTCTCGACCAGCTCGGCAGCCGGCCGTTCGATGAGGAGACCGGTCGCTTCCCCGTCGCCGTCGCGCTCGATCACGCCGCCGGGAGGGTCAGGGGTACCGGGGCCGATGCCCGCCGCCCGCAGCGCGGAGCGGTTGACGATCGCGTCGTGGGAGCGCCGGCTGAGGAACAGCGGGCGACCGGCGGCGGCGCGCTGCAGCTCGTCCGCGGTGGGGAAGCGGCCCTCGGCGAGGTCCTCCGGGTCGAGGCTCGCCGAGCCGCTCAGCCATTCCGCCGACGCGTGCTCGTCGCCGTAGGCGCGCACTCGCGCGAGGAACTCCTCGACCGACCGGGCGTCGGACACGTCCAGGCGCTCGGCATCCCGGCCGCCCCAGAGCATGTGGACGTGAGAGTCGATCAGGCCGGGGACGATCGTGCCCGGGAGGGCGAGCACCGGGGTTCCGGCGGGGCAGGCGCTGCGCGCGTCACCCGCCGAGCCGGCATGGATGATGCGCCCGTTCTGCACCGCGAGGGCACCGACCCGGGGCTGCGCGGGATCCATCGTGATGATGTCGCCGGTGATGATCAGGATGTTCAATCTAGAGTTGGGATCCACATAATGCAATAATGGATCCACATGGAGATCGGCCTGTTCTGTCCGACGTTCCACAACCCCCGGCGCACGGTGAAGGAGTCCACGGCCTGGGACCTCGAGATCCTGCGGTGGGCCGACGAGCTGGGCTTCGCCGAGGCGTGGCTCGGCGAGCACTACACCCTCGGGTGGGAGCCGCTGCCCGCCCCGGATCTGCTCATCGCCACCGCGCTGGCCCAGACCGAGCACCTCCGCCTCGGACCCGCCGCGCATCTGCTGCCCTACCACCATCCGGTGCAGCTGGCCGCGCGCATCGCATGGTTGGACCAGCTGGCCGAGGGCCGATACATGGTCGCCTTCGGCGCCGGCAGCTACGCAAGCGACCAGCAGTTGTTCGCCACCGGCGGTCCGCAGGCGAACGCGGCGATCACGCAGGAGGCTCAGGAGGTCATGCTCGGGCTCTGGAGAGCATGGTCACGCGCGGAGCCGTTCACCCATGCCGGTCCGCACTTTCAGGTCGACTCCCCGGCGTTCGACGACATCCTCGCCGGACCGCATCTGCGCCCGTGGCGTGGCGAACGTCCCGAGGTTGCGATCGTCGGCGCCAGCCCCGGCTCGTCGAGCCTGCGGCGCGCCGGTGCCCAGGGGTTCATCCCCATGACCGTCGTCCACGGCCGTGAGTACGCCGCGACGCACTGGGACGTCTATGCCGCCGGGGCCGCCGAGGCGGGTCAAGTGGTCGCCCGGTCGGCGTGGCGGGTCTCGCATCCGCTGTTCGTGGCCGACACCGACACCGAGGCGCGCGAGCGAGCGCTCGGCGGGGCGATGGGTGAGACCTACCGCAACTGGATCCTGCCCTACGCCGCTCGGATGGGGACCTTGCCGCACTTCGCGCCGGCCCTCGCCGCGACGGGACCGGTCACCGTGGAGCGGCTCGCCGACGGCTGGCTGATGGGCTCTCCCGACACCGTCGCCGACGGCATCGTGTCGCTGTACGACGATGTCGGCGGCTTCGGGACGTTGCTCGCGACCGTCTACGACTACGCCGACGATCCCGAGGCCTACCGGCGATCGATGGAGTTGCTGGCGACTGAGGTTCTCCCGCGCGTCAACGCGCGTCTGGGAGCGGTCGCCGCGGCGTGAGCGAGACGTTCTGGGTCGACGGCACCCGCAGCACGATCCGGCTCCCCGGGGCCGCGACCGAGGGTCGGCTGGCGGTGCTGGAGGAGACGCTGCCGACGGGACCGGGGCCACCGCTGCACTCACACCCCGAGGGGGAGACCTTCTACGTGCTGGAAGGTGAGCTGTTGCTGTGGGAGCTCGCTTTGGGGGTCGTGACGGCGCCGCTGAGCTATTGGCCGGCGGAGCTGGTCGGTGCCGGGCGGCGCTGCGGCCCGGGGAGCTTGCACTTCGTCCCCGGGGGAGCACCGCACACCTACTCCGTCGTCGGCGACGGAGCCCGGATCCTCGTGATGAGCACGCCGGCCGGGCTGGAGGAGTGGACGCGCACGTTCGGGGTCCGGGTCACCTGCAGCGGGCCGGTGCCGGCGACCGGTGTGCTGCCGACGCCCAGTGCGCTACCGGAGATCTCGGCGGAGCGGCGACGCGAGTTCGCCGAGGCTCACGGCCTCTGGCGGCTCGGGCCCCCACCGCCCACCGTCCCCGCTCGTTCGCCTCCGCGCCCGGTGGGCCAGTGAGCACTGTGAGCGCCTTGGGTGGTGCATGGCCACACAATGCGCCCAGAGTGCGCTGGAAAAGCCGCTCGTGGGAGCGTCGAATTTGCCACCCGTCGCTCATCCGGAGACGCGGGGGACTTTCGTGACCCTGGGAGGCGTCCAAGGGGACATCGACTCGGGAGGACGTGCACGCGTCATCAGCGCCTGCCCACCCGCGTCGCCGTTGCGCCTCCGTCGACGGGGGGGCGTTGCCCGTCCGCCCGCCGGCCCCCCGCCGAACGCTCACCCCAGCAGCGCCGCCGCGTTGCCCCCGAGGATCGCCTCGCGTTCGCCGTCACCGAGTCCGGGCAGGGCTCGGACCTGAGCCACGGTGTCGGCGGGGTCATACCAGGGGAAGTCGGAACCGAGGTGGACCCGCTCGACTCCCACGGCCCGGATCAGCGCCACGAGCTCTGCCGGCGCCGGCGCGTGCTCAGAGCCGGTCCAGGCGATGATCTCCGAGCAGTCAAAGCGCGCCTGAGGGAAGCGCGAGGCGATCGGCGCCAGCTCCCGCCACGCCGCCCCGCCGAGATGCGCGAGCACGATGCGCAGTCGCGGGTGGGCCGCCAGCACGGGGGCGAATGCGGCGGGGCGCGCCCATCCCACACCGTGGCGGTCGGGACCGCAGTGCGCGACGACCGGCAGGCCGCGCTGGGCGCACACCGCGAACGTCGCACTCAGCGCGGGATCCGCCGGGTGGGTCCGCATCGCGATTGTGTGCAGCTTGAGGCCCCGTGCTCCGTGCTCGTCGACG
>CAZZWJ010000030.1:0-6516 GCA_964657875.1 uncultured Solirubrobacteraceae bacterium | reverse complement strand
TCCATCGATATCAACGCCACCGGCGAATGGCGGCGACGATGAGGTAGATGATCACCGTCGGGAACGGCAGCAGCCGCCCACCCCCGGCGCCCATGGCGCACAGCCGCAGATTGTCGGCCCGCAGCGCGTCTGCGTGCTCGGCGTACGCAGGGCGAACCGGCCAGAACCGCCGCCCGGAAGGCGGCGCGGGCAGCCCCGGTGCCTCGAAGCTCGAGAGCAGGCACGCCCGGTCGACGCCCGCGGCGTCGAGCGCCGCCAGGCCGTCGGCAACGGTGCCCGCGGCGGCGCTGACCGCGTGCGGGCTGCCGTCCCCGTACTCCCGTACCGGATACCCGTCGACCGCCGCGCGTCCCTGCTCCTCGGCTGCGAAGAGATGCATGTGTCCGTCGATGATCATGTGGTCTGGGCGGTGATGATTGGCAACGGGGTCATGGGCTCCGGTATCCATCCGGCCAAGAATCGGCAGGCAAGATTGTGCTCAAGGTGAACGCAAAACCGTAGACTTGGGATCCACTAATTGCAATAATGGATCCACGCGGTTTCCCTGCCGCCCACTCACACTCAGATCGGCCCTGGCGGCCACGAGCACAGGAGACACAGCATGGATCGTCCCAGCGGCTTCAACGACGGCGCGCTCACGCGCCGAGCGTTGCTCAAGCGCGGCGGTGTCGGGGCGTCGGCGCTGATGCTCCCGGGCCTGCTCGCCGCGTGCGGCTCCAGCAGCTCCAGCAGCTCCTCGAGTTCCAGCGCCTCGGCAGCGGCGAGCGGCGAATCGCCGGCGCTGACCAAGCTCCTGGACAACATAAAGTCCAAGGAGGTGATCGTCGGCAACTACGGCGGCGACACCGAGGCCGCCCGTCAGAAGGTCTTCTGGGGGCCGTTCACGGAGCGCACGAAGGTGACGGTGGTCTCCGCCGACGCCGGCGCGCTCGGCGACGAGATGCAGGAGGGCCAGATCCCGACCCGCTGGGACTGCTTCCACGGCTCGTGCGACGAGGTCTACGCCGCTCTGAAGCTCGGCAAGAAGCCGATTGACAAGCTGCCCCAGATCGCCTGGGAGGGCCTGACGCCGGTCAAGTACAAGCCGTACATGTTCCAGTCGTTCAACGTCGGCTACGTCCCGGCCTACATCCCCGGCACGTTCAAGGGCGATCAGCCGAATTCCTGGGCCGACTTCTTCGACACCAAGAAGTTCCCCGGCAAGCGTGCCTGGCCAGGCGTCGCCTACACGAGCGGTACCCGCGAGGCGGCACTGATGGCCGACGGCGTGGCGCCGGACAAGGTCTACCCCTACGATCTGGAGCGGGCGGACGCGAAGATCAAGTCGATCTTCAGCGACCTGGTCTTCTACAACGAGTTCCCGCAGGCGCAGTCGTTCCTGACGTCCAAGGAGGTCGTGATGTCCTTCGGCCCCAACGGTCTGTGGCACGAGACCTCCACCAGCGGGGTCAAGATCACCGTGATGTGGGGCGCGACCCCGATCATCGAGGAGAACGGCATGAACCTGATGCCCGGTCCGCCGCATCTGGATGCGGTCACCGCGCTGGCCGCGTTCTGCAACAACCCCAAGCTGATGGCCGAGTTCGCCAACCTGACCAGCTACGGCCCGCCCTCGCAGGAGGCGTTCAAGTACCTGACCAAGGCGCAGCAGAACGCGTTGCCGACCGCCCCCGGACGTACGGTCCTCCAGGAGGACACCGCGTACGTCGGATCGGTCGAGAACGAGCTCGCGGCCGACAACAAGAAGCTGTTCGCGTGAGCGGCGCGGCGATCCGGCTGGGATGAGCGCGCAGGCAACCACAGCGGGAGTCCAGGTGCCGCCGGTGGGGAGGTCTCCCCGCCGCCTGGCCGGCCTGTTCGATGGTGAGGGCGGGCGCTGGCTGGTCGGGCTGCCGCTCCTCTTCCTCGGGCTGCTGTTGATCGTCCCGCTCGGCTACGTGGTCGCGCTCGGCTTCCAGCACCAGGGCGCAGCCACCTCCGGCTACCACCAGACCCTCACCGACCCGCTGTTCCGGGCCGCGCTGTGGCGGACCTTCGTCCTGGCGGCGATCGTGTCAACGATGGCGATGCTGCTCGGCACGCTGTTCGCGCTCGCGCTCGCGGTGGCGCCGCGATGGCTGGCCGCGGTGATGCTGATCGCGCTGTTCACGATCTTCTGGACCTCGATTCTCGTTCGCACCTACGGCTGGATCCTGCTCTATCTGCCCGAGGGTCCGATCTATGAGGTGCTGCACGCCGTCGGACTGGTGCACGGCCCGATCTCGATCTACCAGACGGACCTGGCCTCATATCCGGCGATGGTCCATGTGATGCTCCCCTACGTCGTGCTGCCGGTGTTCGCCGCCACCCGCCAGATCGACCCGACACTCATCCGGGCCGCCCGTGTGCTCGGGGCCCGGGCGCCACTGATCCTGTGGAAGGTCGTCCTGCCGGCGCTGCGGGCGGGGATCGCCGCCGGCGCGGTCATGGTGTTCGTGATGTCGCTCGGGTTCTACGTCACCCCGACGCTGCTGGGCAGCCAGACCCAGCAGCTGGTCTCGACGCTCATCGGCCTGGACTTCTCACAGCCCGGGCAGGCCCCGGTGGCGGCTGCGATGAGCGTGGCGCTGCTGCTGATCGTGGTCGTCGTCTACCTGATCGCCGATCGGCTGTTCGGTGTCAGCGAGCAGTGGGGGGCGGCATGATCCCCGAGCTGCGCCTGGGACTCGGCGGCGCCCGACGGCCACTGGTGTTGCTCGGGGTGCTGACGGCGGTCTTCCTGGTCCTCCCTCTGCTGGTCATCATCCCCACCTCGTGGACATCGGGTCAGCTGGTCCAGTTCCCACCCCAAGGTTTCTCGCTGCAGTGGTACCGCGCCGCCTTCCAGGGCAACATGTGGACCGCGCCGTTCTGGGTCTCGGTCCGGCTGAGTCTGTTCGCCAGCGCGATCGCCACCGTGCTGGGCACCGCGACGGCGCTGGGAATGCGGCGGCTGCGGATGGGGCGTTCGACGCGCCTGGCTCAGAGCCTCTTCATCCTGCCGCTGGCCCTGCCCTACGTCGCCTACGCGCTCGGCCTGTACCAGGTCTTCACCAAGCTCTCCCAGAGCCTGGACAACAGCCTGCTGCCGCTCATCCTCGGCGAGGCGACGATCGCGATGCCGCTGGTCTACATCGTCATCGCCGGGGCGCTGGGAGGTGTCGACCCGCGCTTGGCGCGGGCGGCCTCCACGCTCGGGGCGCGCTGGCCGATGGTCGTCTGGCGGATCGAACTGCCGCTCATCAGGCTGGCCATCCTCGGCGGCTTCGTGTTTGCCTTCGCCACGATCTTCGACGAGGCGACGCTGGCGATCTTCCTGGGTCCGGTCGGCCAGTTGACGATCGCCCAGGCCCTCTATCAGGCGGCGTCCCAGTCGCTGCAGCCAACCCTGTCAGCGGTCTCGACGATGATCACGGCGCTCGCGATCCTCATCCTCCTGCTCGGGACCCTGTTGACTCGCCGGCGTCCGCGGGGCGCCGCCGCCGGCGGTGTGAGATGAGCGTCGAACTCACCCTGGAGGACGTCATCGTCACCCTCTCGGGCAACGAGATCCTGCACCAGGTGTGCTTGGACATCCCAGCAGGCGAGTTCCTCACCCTGCTCGGTCCCTCGGGATCCGGAAAGACGACGACGCTCAACGTGATCGCCGGCCTCATCCCGACCACTGGCGGCCACGTCCGTTTCGACGGGCAGGCGGTCGAGAAGCGCCCGCCCCACGCGCGGGACATCGGGTTGGTGTTTCAGAGCTACGCGCTCTTTCCGCACATGACCGTGGGAGAGAATGTCGCCTTCCCGCTGCGGGCCCGCAAGGTGGCCAAGAAGGATCGCCGGCCGGTCGTGGAGCGGATGCTCGAGCTCGTCCAGCTCGCCGGCACCGCGGATCGCCCGGTCAGCTCGTTGTCGGGTGGTCAGCAGCAACGCATCGCGCTGGCCCGGGCGCTGGCTCCGTCGCCGAGCGTGCTGCTGCTCGATGAGCCGATGGCGGCGCTCGACAAGCAGCTGCGCGAGTCGATGCAGATCGAGCTCAAGCGCATCCACCAGGAGGTCGGGGTCACGACGGTCGCCGTGACCCATGACCAGACCGAGGCGATGACGATGTCGGACCGGGTGGCGATCATGCGCGACGGGCGTCTGGAGCAGATCGACACCCCGGAGGTGCTCTACCGGCGACCAGCGACGCTGTTCGCCGCGCGCTTCCTTGGCGAGACCAACCTGGTCTCGGTCCGCGGCGGGCGCCTGGAGGGCTTCGGTTGTCCGTCTCCGACCCACGGTGGAACCGCGGTTCTGCGCCCCGAGGACTTCGCGCTCGCCTCCGAGGCGCCGGTCGGTCTGCCGACGCTGTCGGTCCAGATCGTGAGCGCGAGCTTTCAGGGCAGCCGCTACCGCCTCGATGTGGACCGTGGCGGCGGCCAGGAGCGCATGATCGTCACGCTGCCGCCGACCACCGCCCCAGAGCAGATCGCGCCCGGGACCACCCTCGAGCTCGCCCTGCGCGCTCCCGATTCGCTGCACGTCGTTGCCGAGGATGCGACCTCCGAGCCGCCGCTGATGGAGGCGGACCTCGCCGTGCCCGCCCCATGATCGAGACCGTGCCGGGGCCGCCGGCTCCGGGGGATCTCCCCGCGGAACATCGACACGCTGCTCGTGGCTGATCCGGCTCCGTTGCCGGAGCTGACCGTGGGATCAGGGCAGTGGGGCAACCGGTGGGGCGACAGCCTCGGTGCCGTCTCGCGGCGGGCGGGCGCCCAGCACGAGCACGACGGCGATCAACTGCGCCGCGGCCACGGCGAGCAGCGCGGCCTCGGTTCCCAGCCACGCGACCACCAGACCCCCGAGAGCGGCGCCGCCCGCGATCCCGGCGTCCATGTAGGCGGAGAAGATCCCGATCCCATGAGCGCGACGGTCGGCCGGGATCTCCGAGGTGGCCAACAGGGCAAGCGCCGGATACAGCGGAGCGAAGCCCAACCCGAGCAGAAGCGCGCCTCCGGCGGCCACCGCGAACGTCGTGGCGACCGCGAGCACCGCGAGGCCGGTGCCGACAACCAGCAGCGCCACCCCCGCCGCGCTCACCGCTCCGACGCGATCGACGAGGCCCGCCAGGGCCAGGCGGCCGGCGATCACGCTCACCGCGAAGACCGTGAACACCGACGCCGCGCCGCCCAGTCCGCCGGCGGGCAGCCCGCGCCCCTCCAGGTGCTCGGTGAGGAATGCGAGCACGGTCCCCTCGCCGCTCCAGGCGATCGCCGACGCGATCCCCGGGCGGGCCACGAGCCGGGCCAGCCCGGCCCCCCCGCCGGCTCCGGCGTCGAACGCGGGACGGTTGGCAGCGGCCTGGCGCCGGGTCCGCGTGAGGACCGCGGCCGACAGGAGCCCCAGCCCGCCGCACCCCAGCCACAACATGCCGTAGCCGCCCTCGGCAACGAGCCATTGACCGATCTGGGGACCGGCCGCCAGTCCGACCCAAACGCTCACCCCGAAGACGCCGAGCGCGCGGCCGCGCTGCGCCAATGGGGCAAGCTCCATCACCCACGCCATGAGCGACGTGTTAGCGGCGGCTCCCGTGAGACCGAGCAGCATCCGTCCGGCGGTTCCGGAGGCGATGCCGTGTGCCGCCGTCAGGACCAGCGCGCCGGAGATCATGCCCGCCGAGCCGATGATCGCGACCCGCCGGCGGCCGTGGCGGTCGGCCGCTCGGCCGAACCACGGCCGCAGGACGATCGCCGCCAGCGAGGAGGACCCGATGATCAGCCCGACGACGCCTGCCGGCGCCCCGAGCCGGTCGTGGGCGTAACGGGCGAGCTGGGGAGTGGACGCGCCAGTGGCCAGGCACAGGCAGGTGGAGGCCGCGAAGACCCGCCAGAAGTCGACGCCGAGGCGGCTCCGCCGGGTGGACACATCAAGATCAGAAATGGATCCAATACTCTACCATTAGGATCCGATGAATGACGGGGGTGACATGCGACCGGCGGCGGAAACCGGTCCGCGACGCGGGTGACCGACCTCGTGACATCCTCGAGCGCACGCCCGGCCCCGGCGCCGATCGACGTTGCCGGCGAACGGGCGCGGACCCTGGCCGGCCGGCGGGCCGCACCGATGGGGCACCACCTCAACGCGGCCGGGGCCTCGCTGCCCACGGCCGAGGTCGTGCAGACGGTCGTCGACCACCTGCGCCACGAGGCGGAGATCGGAGGCTATGAGGCCGCCGCATCGCAGCTGACCCGTCTGGAGGGGGTGTACTCAGCCGCCGCCGCGCTGCTCGGCGCACAGGCCGCCGACATCGCACTGGTGGAGAGCGCCACCGTCGGCTGGCGCCGGCTCGTCGACGCCCTGCGCCTGGGGCCTGGTGACCGCGTGGTGGCCACGCGCTCGACGTACGTGAGCTCGGCGCTGCATCTCCTGGAGCTCGAGCGCACGGGGGTCGTCGTCGAGATCGCCGACGACGATGCGAACGGCCGGACCGATCTCGACGTTCTGCGCCGGTTGCTGAGGCGCCCGGCG
>CAZZWJ010000029.1:11272-15776 GCA_964657875.1 uncultured Solirubrobacteraceae bacterium | reverse complement strand
CGCGTTGGCGACCCCGGTGACCATCGCCTCGCCGGGCCCCCGCCGGCCGGCGTCCGGGCTCACGTCGAGCGCCGTCGACACCGACGAGGGCCGCCGCGGGGAGTTGCCGGCCACCAGGTGCGCGGCGACGATCGACCCGGCCGAGGTGCCCACGTAGGCGTCGCAGTCGCGAAGGTCGACGCCCGCGCCGTCCTCGATCCCGGCGAGCACCCCCATCATCCATGCCTCGCCGAGCACGCCGCCGCCACCGAGCACGAGCACGTCGGGACGGGAGCGCATGGCGCCAGCGTAGACGTCGGTGGACAACAGACAAACGTCTGCGATAACGTACAAGCCCGCGATGGCGCTCACCGCCCACGATCCCCTCCAGCTCAGCTCCCCGGTCGCCCTCGGCGCCCGCGTCCGGGCGCTGCGGGACGCGATGGGCTTCTCGCTGCGCGATCTCGCCGAGCGCTCGGGCGTGAGTGCGCCGATGCTCTCCCAGGTCGAGCGCGGTGAGACGAGCCCGACGCTGCAGGTCGCCCAGCGGATCGCGGCCGGCCTCGAGCTGCGCCTCTCCCAGCTGCTGCGCCTCGACGAGACGGGCGCGGTGACCGTCGTGCGCGCCGGCGAGCGCCGCACCGGACCGGGGGCCGGACGCGAGCACGGCTATGAGATCCTCACCCCGCCGCTGCCCGGCCAGCGCGCCGAGCTCTCGCGCCACACGCTCGCTCCGGGGGCGGTCACCGGCGGTCCCGGCGACCCGCCGATGCACGAGCCCGGCAGCCGGGAGACCGCGCTCGTGCAGACCGGCACGGTCGTCCTGCACTGCGACGGCGCCGCCTACACGCTGCCCGCCGGCGACTGCGTCACCTTCGACGCCGATCTACCCCACCACTTCGAGAACCCGTCGGCCGAGACCGAGGCGGTGCTGCTCGCCGTCGTGAGCGCCGGCCTGCGGCGAAGCTGAGATCCACGAGATCCACCAGAGCCCGAGAGAGCCCCGAGAGCCAAGAAGTCGCGAGGAGAACCTGACGATGCCCACCAGCCTGTTCGACAAGATCTGGGATGCCCACGAGGTGGCGCCCGGCCTCATCTTCATCGATCTGCACCTCGTCCACGAGGTCACGAGCCCCCAGGCGTTCGACGGGCTGCGCCTCGCCGGCCGCTCGGTCCGCCGCCCGGATCGCACGCTGGCCACCGCCGATCACAACACCCCGACCGACGGGACGCCGACCGCGGATCCGCGACGAGCTGTCCCGCGTCCAGGTCCAGACGCTCGAGACCAACTGTGCGGAGTTTGAGATCCCGGTCTACTCGCTGGGGTCCGCCCGCCAGGGGATCGTCCACGTGATCGGCCCCGAGCTCGGGGTCACCCAGCCGGGGATGACGATCGTCTGCGGCGACTCGCATACGGCCACCCACGGTGCCTTCGGCGCGCTCGCGTTCGGGATCGGCACGAGCGAGGTGGAGCACGTGCTCGCCACCCAGTGCCTCGTGCAGTCAAAGCCCCGGTCGATGCGGATCTCCTACACGGGCGAGCTCGGCTTCGGGGTCAGCGCCAAGGATCTGATCCTGGCCACGATCGGCCAGATCGGCGTCGCGGGCGCCACCGGCCACGTCGTCGAGTACGCGGGCCCGGTGATCTCGGGACTGTCGATGGAGGGCCGGATGACGATCTGCAACATGACGATCGAGGCCGGCGGTCGCGCGGGCATGATCGCGCCCGATCAGACGACCTTCGACTACGTGATCGGCCGGGAGGCGGCGCCCGCCGAGGTCCCGCCGGCCTGGCGGGAGCTGCGCACCGATGACGGCGCGCAGTTCGATTCGGAGATCACCGTCGACGCGAGCGCGGTGAGCCCGATGGTCACCTGGGGCACGAACCCCGAGATGGTGATCGGCGTCGACGAGGCGGTGCCCGAGCCCGCCGACGACGGCGACGAGCGCGCTTTGCACTACATGGGCCTGAGCGCCGGGACCCCGATGCGGGAGGTCACCCTGGACCGGGTGTTCATCGGCTCCTGCACGAACTCGCGGATCGGCGACCTGCGCGCCGCCGCCTCGATGATCGACGGGCGGACGGTTGCCGACGGCGTCTACGCGATGGTCGTCCCCGGCTCCCAGCAGGTCAAGGCCCAGGCGGAGGCCGAGGGGCTGCACGAGGTCTTCCGCGCCGCCGGGTTTGAGTGGCGGGAGGCGGGATGCTCGATGTGCCTGGGGATGAACCCGGACATCGCGGCCCCCGGCGAGCGCGTCGCCTCGACCTCCAACCGCAACTTCGAGGGACGTCAGGGCGCGGGCGCCCGGTCGCATCTCGTCTCCCCCCAGATGGCCGCCGCAGCCGCCATCGAGGGCCATTTCGTCGACATCCGGGAGTGGAACTGATGCAGGCCATCGAGACGATCACCGGCAAGGTGTCGGTGCTCGCGCGTGACGACGTCGACACCGACCAGATCATGCCCAAGCAGTTCCTCAAGCGCGTCCAGCGCACCGGCTTCGGCGAGTTCCTGTTCTACGACTGGGCCAAGGAGCCCGACTGGGAGCTCCCGCACAACCCGATCCTCGTCACCGGCGCCAACTTCGGCTGTGGCTCCAGCCGCGAGCACGCCCCCTGGGGGCTGGCCGACTACGGCTTTCAGGCGATCATCGCCCCGAGCTTCGCCGACATCTTCGCCAACAACTGCGCCAAGAACGGGTTGCTCACGATCGCGTTGGACGCGGCGGAGGTGGCGGCGATCCGCGAGGCGGGGGAGGCCCAGGTCGACCTTGCCGAGCAGACAGTCCGCTGGGAGGGCGGGGCCGGCGTCCAGAGCGCCCACTTCGAGATCGACCCCGAGACCAAGCGCCGGCTGATCGGTGGCCTCGACGACATCGCGCTCACCTTGCAGCAGGCGGATGACATCACCGCCTACGAGGCCGCGCACGAGCGCTCCGGGCCGGTCACCAACGACCTCGCCCCGGCGTGACGAGTGCCGCCGAGACCTTCGCCGCACATGCGCCGGAGTACACCGCGGTGCGTCGGCGGTTGGTCCCCGACTACGACGAGTTCTACGGGACCGCGGTCGACGCGCTGCGCCTCGCCGCGCACCCGCCGGAGCGGATCCTCGACCTCGGCGCGGGCACCGGGCTGATGAGCGCCCATGTGCTCGATGCCTTTCCCGACGCTCGGGTGGAGCTGTTCGATGCGGCCGAGCCGATGCTCGAGGAGGCACGATCGACGCTCGGCGAGCGGGTCTCGGCCGTCCACGTCGCCGATCTGGCGGGCGCGTTGCCGGTGGGCCCGTTCGATGCGGTCGTCTCCGCGCTGGCCATCCATCACCTCGAGCATGCCGACAAGCGCCGGCTGTTCTCCCGCATCCGCGACGCGCTCGCCCCCGGCGGGACGTTCGTCAACGCCGAGCAGGTGGCGGCGCCCGCGTCGTCGTTGCAGGACGCCTACACCGAGCGCTGGCTGCGGGCCTGCCGCGGCCTCGGCGCGAGCGAATCCGAGATCGCGGCCAGTGTGCGCCGGCAGATCCACGACCGCCGGGCCGACACCGGCAGCCAGTTGAGCTGGCTGCGTGACGCCGGCTTCGCCACCGTCGACTGCCTCTACAAGCGCTGGGGCTTCGCCGTCTACGTGGGCTACGTCGCATGACCGTCTCGCGCGAATGGGACGCCACCACATATGACCGGATCTCCACGCCTCAGCAGACCTGGGCGGCCGAGCAGCTCGACCGCCTGGAGCTCACCGGCAGCGAGGTCGTCTGCGACGCCGGCTGCGGCTCGGGGAAGGTCACCCGCCAGCTCGTCGACCGCCTGCCCGGCGGGACGGTCTACGCCGTCGACGCCGCACCGTCGATGGTCGCCCACACCGAGGCGGTGCTCGGCGACCGCGTCGTCGCGCTCTGTCAGGACCTCGCGCAGCTGGCGCTGCCGGAGGCCGTCGACGTGATCTTCTCAAACGCCACCTTTCACTGGCTGCCCGATCACGACGTCCTGTTCGCCGCCCTGCACCGCAACCTGAAGTCCGGCGGGCGCCTCGTGGCCCAGTGCGGTGGGGCCGGCAACATCGAGTCGGTGCGGGTCGCCTCTGAGGCCGTGATCGCCCGGGAGCGGTTCGCCGAGTACTTCGACGGGTGGCGGCGGCCCTGGACCTACGCGACCGCTCGCCAGACCGCCGATCGCCTCATCCGAGCCGGGTTCGGTGACGTGCGCACGTGGCTCGTCGACCGGCCCACCCCGATGGAGGACGGGCGGGAGTTCGTGGCGAATGTGTGTCTCGTGCGCCACCTCGACCCGCTGCCCGCGCCGCTGCGCGACCCGTTCATCGACGCGGTGATGGCCCAGCTGCCCGTGCCGCTGACGCTCGACTATGTCCGTCTGAACATGACCGCGTGCCGGGAGGCCTGACCCATGAGTCACACCATCGTCGTGCTGCCCGGTGACGGGATCGGCCCCGAGATCATCGCCCCGACGATCGAGCTGCTGGGCGCCGTCGGCGTCGACCTGCACTACGAGGAGCACGTGTTCGGGGGGGCGG
>CAZZWJ010000029.1:0-11262 GCA_964657875.1 uncultured Solirubrobacteraceae bacterium | reverse complement strand
CGATCGACGCCCACGGAACGGCGCTCACCGACGAGACGCTCGCGGCGTGTCGCGCGGCGGACGCGGTCCTGCTCGGGGCCGTCGGCGGCCCGCGGTGGGACACCACCGATCCCCACGCGCCCCGACCCGAGCAGGGGCTGCTCGGGCTGCGCAAAGGCCTGGGCCTGTTCGCCAACCTGCGCCCGGTCCGGCCGCTGCCCGCGCTCTACGACGCAAGCCCGCTGCGGCGCGAGGTGATCGCCGGCACCGATCTGCTCGTCGTGCGCGAGCTCACCGGTGGGATCTACTTCGGGGAGAAGACCCGGACCGCCGACACCGCCTCGGATCTGTGCGTCTACAGCCGGGAGGAGATCGAGCGGATCGCCCGCGTCGCGTTCGGGGCGGCGACGCGGAAGGTGACGAGCGTCGACAAGGCCAACGTGCTGGAGACGAGCCGGCTGTGGCGCGAGGTGATCACCGAGCTGCACGCGTCGGAGTTCCCCGAGATCACCCTGGAGCACGTGCTCGTCGACAACGCCGCGATGGCGCTCGTCGCCACCCCGACGCGCTTTGAGGTGATCGTCACCGAGAACATGTTCGGCGACATCCTCTCCGACGAGGCGGCGATGCTCACCGGCTCGCTGGGGATGCTGCCCAGCGCCTCGCTGGGCGCTCGGTCCCCCGCCGGCGATCCCGAGGCCGCGGGCGGTCCCGGGGTGTTCGAGCCCGTCCACGGCTCCGCCCCCGACATCGCGGGGCAGGGCATCGCCAACCCGCTGGCCACGTTCCTGTCGGCGGCGATGATGCTCGGGCACGGGCTGGGCATGGAGGCCGAAGCGGCGGCGGTAGAGTCTGCGGTCGATCGGGCGCTGGCCGACGGCCTGCGAACCCGCGACCTGGGAGGCGAGGCGGACACCGCCCAGGCCACCCGGGCCGTCCTGGAACACCTGTAAGGCGAAGGGAGCGGTCGTGGACAAGGCGGACGTCATCTGGCACAACGGCGAGCTGGTCGCCTGGGAGGACGCCACCGTCCATGTCCTCAGCCACGGGCTGCACTACGGGACGAGCGTCTTCGAGGGGATCCGCGCCTACGAGACACCGCGCGGCACGGCGATCTTCCGCCACGTCGACCACCTGCGTCGGCTGGCGGACTCGGCCAAGCTCTTCTACATGGACCTGCCGTTCACGACCGAGCAGCTGCGCAGCGCCACCCACGAGCTGATCGCCGCCAACGGCTTGCGGGAATGCTACATCCGGCCGCTCGCCTACCGGGGCTACGGGCAGATGGGGATCAACCCGCTCGCGTGCGAGGTCGGGGTCTCGATCGCGGTGTGGCCGTGGGGTGCGTACCTGGGCGACGAGGCCAAGAGCCGCGGAGTCCGCGCGAAGGTGTCGAGCTGGCGGCGGATCGACGGTGGCTCCCTGATCCCGCACGCCAAGGCCGGCGGCCAGTATCTCAACAGCGTGCTGGCCAAGATCGAGTCCGTGAAGGCCGGATATGAGGAGGCGATCCTCCTCGACAACCGCGGCTTCGTCTGTGAGGGAACCGGCGAGAACATCTACATCGTGCGCGACGGCGTCATCATCACGCCGCCCCAGACCGCATCGATCCTCGACGGGATCAACCGCCGCTCGATCCTCACCATCGCGCGTGACCTCGGCTACCCGGTCCTCGAGCGCGACATCGCCCGGGCCGAGCTCGTGCTCGCCGACGAGGTGTTCCTGTCGGGGACCGCCGCCGAGCTCGTCGCCGCCTCCGAGATCGACGATCACGTCGTCGGAGCGGGGGGGACGGGTCCGATCACCGCCGAGCTGCAGCGGGTGTTCGAGTCCGCGCTGCGCGGCGGCGAGCCGCGCTACGCCGACTGGCTGGACGTCGTCTCCGCACCCTCGGCCGCGACCCCGTAGATGGGCTCGATCGAGCTCTACGACACGACCCTGCGTGACGGCATGCAGGGGGAGGGGATGTCGCTGTCGGCCGGGGAGAAGGTGCGCGTCGCCCACCGCCTCGACGAGCTCGGCGTCGATCTCATCGAGGCCGGGTTCCCGAGCTCCAACCCCAAGGAGCTCGAGCTCTTCCAGCGGCTCGCCGGCGAGCGCTTCGAGCACGCCGAGATCGCCGCCTTCGGGATGACCCGGCGCAAGGGGATCGCCGCCGCCGATGACCCCGCGCTGCAGGTGCTCGCCGACTGCTTCGCGCCGGTCTGCACCCTGGTCGGCAAGACGTGGGGTCTGCACCTGGAGAAGGTGGTCAAGGTCGACCGGGCCGAGAACCTGACGATGATCGCCGACTCGGTGGCGTTCCTCGTCGGCGCCGGCAAGCGCGTCATCTACGACGCCGAGCACTTCTTCGACGGCTATCGCGACGATTCGGAGTACGCACTGGCCTGCCTGCGGGCCGCCGCTCACGCGGGCGCGGACACGATCGTCTGCTGTGACACCAACGGCGGGACGATGCCCCACGAGCTCGGCATCGCCGCGGCCACGGTGGTCGCCGGCCTCGCCCCGGCCGGCGTGCGTCTCGGCATCCACACCCACGATGACGCCGGCGTCGCCGTCGCCAACACGCTCGCCGGCGTCCTCAACGGGGTCACCCACGTCCAGGGGACGATCAACGGCTACGGGGAGCGCTGCGGCAACGCGAACCTGGTCACGGTGATCGCCAACCTGCAGATGAAGCTCGGCTACCCGTGCGTCACCGACGCCCAGCTCGGCCGGCTCACCGAGTCGGCCGGTTTCTTCGCCGAGATCCTCAACTTCAATCTCGATCCCGACGCCGCCTACGTCGGGCGCAACGCGTTCGCGCACAAGGGCGGGATGCACGTCGCCGGCGTCAACGCCGACCCGGCGACGTTCGAGCACGTCGACCCGGCGCGGGTCGGCAACACGCGGGAGCTGCTCGTCTCCGAGCTGTCGGGCAAGGGCACCGTGCGCGCGCGGGCCGCCGCGGCCGGGGTCACGCTCGACGATGCGGCGGCGACCCGGGTGATCGAGCGCGTCAAGGAGCTCGAGCACCGCGGCTATCACTACGAGGCGGCCAGCGGGTCCTTCGAGCTGCTGCTGCACCGCGAGGCCGGCACCCTGGAGCCGCTGTTCACACTCGAGTCCTGGCGGGTGATCGTCGAGTCGCGCGCGGATGGCCGGCTCGTCACCGAGGCGACGATCAAGATCTGGATCGCCGGGGAGCGCTACGTGCGCACCGCCGAGGGCAACGGTCCGGTCAACGCCCTGGACCGGGCCCTGCGCGAGGCGCTGTCGGCCGTCCATCCGGAGCTCGCGCAGATCGATCTCGTCAACTTCAAGGTGCGGATCCTCGACGAGACCCAGGGCACCGAGGCCGTCACCCGGGTGCTGCTCGACGCCTCCGACGGTGAGCGCGTCTGGGGTTCGATCGGGGTCTCTGAGAACGTGATCGAATCCTCCTGGGAGGCGCTCGTCGACTCGCTGCAGTACGGGGTGCGGATCCCCCGCACCGTGCCCACCGCGCCTTCGCCGGCGACCTCGACGACGCCGTCGCCGGGATGACGATCTCCGATCTGCCGGCGATCCCGCTCGCCCAGCCCGTCCTCGGCCCCGAGGAGGAGGACCGGGTGCTGGCGGTGCTGCGCTCCGGGCAGCTGTCACTGGGTCCGGTCGGACCGGAGTTCGAGCGGGCGTTCTGCCGGGCCGTCGGCGGCGCCCACGCGAGCGCGGTCTCCAGCGGCACCGCCGGCCTGCACCTGTCGCTGCGTGCGGTCGGGGTGAGCGACGGCGACGAGGTGGTGACGACGCCGTTCTCGTTCGTGGCCTCGGCGAACGTCGCGCTGTTCGAGCGCGCGCGGCCGGTGTTCGCCGACATCGATCCCCGGACGCTCAACCTCGACCCGGCCGCGGCCGCGGCCGCCGTCACCCCGCGCACGGGCGCCGTGCTCCCGGTCCACGTGTTCGGCTACCCCGCCGATATCGAGGCGCTCGAGGCGCTCGGGCCGCCGATCGTCGAGGACGCCTGTGAGGCGCTCGGGGCGACCTACGCCGACGGGCGCCCCGTCGGCTCGCGCGGGCATCCGGCGGTGTTCGGCTTCTACGCCAACAAGCAGATCACGACCGGTGAGGGTGGGATCGTGGTCTGCGGCGATGCGGAGATGAAGGCCCGGATGGACTCCGAGCGCAACCAGGGTCGCGCCCCCGACATGGGCTGGCTGGATCACGATCGCCTCGGCTTCAACTACCGCCTGTCGGACATCGCCGCCGCGCTCGGGGTCGCCCAGCTGCAGCGCCTGGAGGAGCTGCTCGCCGGTCGTGCACGGGTCGCTGCGCTCTACGCGCAGGCGCTGGACGGGATCGAGGGACTGACGCTCCCGTGCGCGGACCGCGGCCTCGAGCGCCGCGGCTGGTTCGTCTACGTCGTGCAGCTGCCCCGCGGCCACGACCGTGACGAGACGGTGCGGGCGCTCGGCGCCCGCGGGGTGCCGGCCAAGCCCTACTTCCCCGCGATCCATCTGATGACGTTCTACCGCGAGCGCTTCGGCCACCGCGAGGGTGAGTTCCCGGTCTGTGAGGACGTGTCGGCGCGCTCGATCGCGCTGCCGTTCTTCCCGGCGATGAGCGAGGGTCAGGTCGCGCGGGTCGCCGCTGCGCTCGCGGGCGTCCTCGGCCAGGACGTGGCCCGGTGAGCGCCACCCCCTCGGATGCCGGACCCACCCAGGCCGCCCGCAGCGCCCAGCGCTTCGCCGAGCCCTCCGCGGACGTGTTCCGCGCCCTCAACGACTCGATCTCCTTCGACTGGCGCCTCTCGCCCTACGACGTCGATCAGTCCGTCGCCCACGCGACGATGCTCGCCGCCTGTCAGATCATCTCCGACGCCGACCGTGACGTGCTGCAGACGGGCCTTGAGCAGGTCCGCGGCGAGCTCGCCGACGGGAGCTTTGCGTTCTCCGACGCCGACGAGGACATCCACATGGCGGTCGAGCGGCGGCTCACCGAGATCGTCGGCCCGGTCGGCGGCAAGCTGCACACCGCCCGCTCGCGCAACGACCAGGTCGCCACCGACGTCGCGATGTTCGTCCGCGCCCACGCCCACGAGGCCGGCCGGCGCATCGGCGAGCTCGCCACCGCGCTCGCCGACCAAGCCGAACGCCACCTCGACTGGGCGATGCCGGGCTACACCCACCTGCAGCGCGCCCAGCCGATCTACCTCAGCCACCACCTGCTCGCCTACGCCTGGATGCTCACCCGCGACCGGGAGCGCTTCGCCGCGGTCGTCACCGCGTGTGGCCGGATGCCGCTCGGCGCCGGGGCGCTGGCCGGAGTCAACTTCGACACCGACCGTGGCGCCGTCGCCGAGGCGCTGGGCTTCACCGGCGTGGCCGAGAACTCCCTCGACGCGGTCTCAAATCGCGACTTCGTCCTCGACTACCTGTCAGCGGCCGCAACCTGCGCGACCCATCTCTCGCGGCTCGGCGCCGAGATCGTGCTCTGGTCCTCGGAGGAGTTCGGGTTCTGTGAGGTCTCCGACGCCTGGGCGTCGGGCTCCTCGATCATGCCCCAGAAGAAGAACCCCGACGCCGCCGAGCTGCTGCGCGCCAAGGCGCCGCGGATCGTCGCCCACCTCACCGGCCTCTACGGGGTGATGCACGGCCTCCCGCTCACCTACAACAAGGACATGCAGGAGGACAAGGAGCCGCTGTTCGACGCCTGCGACACCCTGGAGCTGTGCCTCAGCGCCGCCACCGGGATGATCTCGACGATCACCTTCGACCGCGACCGTCTCGCCGCCGCCGCCGGCGACGAGATGCTCGCCGCGACCGATGTCGCCGACCTGCTCGTGCGCCGCGGAATGCCGTTCCGGGAGGCCCACGGGGTCGTCGGCGGGCTCGTGCGCACCGCCCTGGCCCGGGGGGTCGTCCTCTCGGCGCTCACCCGGGAGGAGCTCGCGGCGCAGTCCCCGCTGCTCGACGACGAGTTCTATCGGCTGCTGGAGGACGGAACATGGCTGGCCAGCAAGGTGTCGGAGGGCGGGACGAGCCTGCACCGCGTGCGCGAGCAGCTGGAGCGGCTGCGCACGGCGCTCGCCTGACCGCCGGCGTCCACGGCGCTCGCCTGGGGGCCGGCTTCTACGCGCGCCCGGTCGTGCAGGTCGCCCGAGACCTCGTCGGCTGCGTGCTCTCCCACGGGGAGACCGCGGGCGTGATCGTCGAGACCGAGGCGTACCACGAGACCGAGCCGGCGTGCCACGCCTACGTCGGGGTGACCCGGCGCACGGCCACGCTGTTCGGCGCCCCCGGCACCGCCTACGTCTACCGCTCCTACGGGATCCACGCCCTCCTCAACGCCGTCTGCGAAGCGGAGGGAACCGGTGCCGCGGTGCTCGTTCGCGCGCTGGAGCCGATCGACGGGCAAACGCTCATGCGCCGGCGGCGGGGGCTTGAGGCCGAGCGGGCGCTCTGCTCGGGGCCCGGCAAACTCACCGTCGCACTCGGAGTCGAGCTCGAGCTCAACCAGTCAAGTCTCATCGACGGTCCGATCGCGGTGTGGGAGCGCCCCGCGCCCTGGTCGGGGGTGGCGATCTCCGCGGATCGTCGGATCGGGATCTCCCGGGCGGTCGAGCTGCCTTGGCGCTTCTGCGCGACGGGCAGCCGATTCCTGTCCCGGCCGGTCTCGCGACCCTGAGCCCGATCGGATCCGGCGTCGCGCTCAGCCGCCGCTGAGTCCGCCACCGCCGCTGGCGGGGCCACCCGACGATCCACCCGAGCCCGCCGCGCCGGCGCCGCTGCTCGGGGTCGTGGCTGTCGGGGCACCGGTGGCCGCGGTCGACGTTCCGCCCTCGCCGTCGACGGGCCCGCCGCCGGCCGGGGCGGCGGTCGTCGTGCTCGCAGGGTTGGTGGCGGTCGTGGTCGGCGTCGCCGTGGTCACGGTGGTGGCGGGGACGGTCGTGGTGGTGGTGAGCGCGGTGGTCGGGGTGGTGGCGCTCGCGGTGAGCGTGTCGACCGGCGTCGAGGTGGTCGCCGAGGTGCTCGTCGGGTGACCGCCGGCGTCGGCGGCGACCTCCTGGGCGTTGATCGCCAGCGCCGACTCGGTGAACGTCCGCCAGATCTCGGCGGGAAACGTCCCCCCGGTGACCGGCGTGCCGTGGAACTGGGTGAGCATCGGGATCAGCCGGTTGGGGAAGCCCACCCAGACCGCGGTCGTGTACTTGGGCGTCCAGCCGACGAACCAGGCGTCGGCCTCGTTGTTGGTCGTGCCCGTCTTGCCGACGACGTCGACGCCGGGGATCGCGGCCGCCTGTCCGGTGCCGCTGTGGACGACCCCTCCCAGCAGCTGATCGACCGCGTCGGCGACGGCCGTGGGCATCACCCGGCGGTAGTCGGGGGTCGCGACGAGCGTGCGGCGGCCCCGGCACCTCTCGATCGGGCAGTCGATCGAGGCGATGCCGACCGGGCCCTGGCCCGAGGATCCGAGCAGGCGGCTGTACACGCGCCGGCCGCCCTCGGCGAAGGTCTCGTAGGCGTGCGCCATCTCCAGTGAGGAGACGCCCGTCCGCAGGCCGCCGATGATCATCGAGCAGTTGGTGGAGACGGGAGTCTGGATGCCGGCGGCGCGGGCCAGGGAGGCGATCCGGTGGGTGCCGACGTGCGGGGAGAGGCCGAGCTGGACGAACACCGAGTTGTCGGACTGGGCGGTCGCGGTCGTCAGCGCGACGGTTCCCTCGTACTCGTTGTTGAAGTTCGACGGCCGGTAGTTGGCCTGACCGCAGGCTCGGGGATCCTTGACGTCGATCGGCTTTGAGTCAAACAGCGAGTCCGGACCGTAGCCATGCTCCAGGGCGACCGCGAGCGTGAACGGCTTGAACGCCGACCCCGGCTGACGCAGGCCGTCGACGGCGATGTTGAACGGGTATCGCGAGTAGTCGGCCTGTCCGTTGTGCAGCGGGCCGCCGACCATCGCGCGGACCTGGCCGGTGCGGTTGTCGATCGTCACCAGGGACGCCGTCGGCTCACCGGCGCCGCTCGGCAGGTCCTCGGCGATCGCGCGTTGGGCGGCCTGCTGCATCGCCAGATCGATCGTCGTGTGGATCTTCAGGCCCCCGTAGTAGGCGTGGAACTCCGCGACCTTCGCCGACACGCCGTGCCCGAGCCCCATCGCCGACAGGACCTGCGGCGCCACCCAGTTGGTGAAGTACGGCGCGGCGGCCGGTTCGGCGGGCTGCTGGATGTCGGACGCGCGGGGCAGCGGCCAGTTTCGCCAGTGCGTGTAGGCGGCGGCGGAGATGTCGCCCTGGGCGCGCATGTCCTGCAGGACGAGGTCGCGGCGGGCCGACGCGCTGGCCGGGTGATAGACGGGATTGAACGCCGTCGGGTTGGCGACCATGCCGGCGAGCAGCGCCGCCTGCGCGGGATTCAGCTTCGCCGCACAGGAGGACTCGGGGTGGGCGGTGGTGCCGGCCCCGCAGGTCGAGGCGGCCAGGTTCGCGGCGTCGTAGCCCAGCGACTTGCCGAAGTACACGCGCGCGGCGGACTCCACGCCGTAGGCGCCGTTTCCGAAGTAGATCGAGTTCAGGTACTCGGTGAGGATCTTGGTCTTCGGCCACTCGTGGGTGAGGCGGAAGGCGAGCGTCGCCTCCCGGAGCTTCTCGAAGATCGTCCGGTGACCCTCCTCGGCGAGCGCGTTCTTGACGAACTGCTGCGCGATCGTGGAGGCGCCCTGACGCGACCCGCCGGTCGCGTCGGCGAGGAGGGCGCGCACGGTGCTGCGGACGTCGATGCCCGGCTCGTGCCAGAAGTTCTTGTCCTCGACCGAGACGATCGCCTGACGCATGTTGTGGCCGAGGCCCCCGTAGGTGTCGATCACGTCGTGGTCGGGTGGGGCGAAGAGACCGATCAGGCGGCCCTGATCGTCATAGAGGTAGGAGTTGACCTCCTTGCCGTACTGCTGCTTGTTCTCCAGCTGCGGGAGGCTGGAGGCGACCGCCATCAACATCCCGAACACGAGGGAGACGGACGCGATCGCGCCCAGGCCGGCGACCACCGACAGCAGCCGCAGCTTCTTCAGCCGCGGGCGGGGCGGACGCTCGGAGTGGTCGACGCGCGGACGCCGCCGAGGGCGGGCGAACCGTGTCGGGCCCGAGGGCGGTGTCAGATGAACGTCATCGTCGGGCATAGGCTCGAGCGGGAGGAGCCGCGCCGCCTGCCGTAGCCGACCGGAGGGTCGATGAGACGGTGCGCCGGCCTCGGGACCAGAGGGTCGGAGAGGGCCTCCAGCAGCCGGGAGAGCCTAGCATTGCGGCCATGTCGCACCCCCCGGTCAACCCCGTCGATCAGGCTGCGTGGCTGACCCGCGACGCGGTCGACTGCCTGCCCGAGGGCACGCTCGCGAGCAAGCTCGCGCTCGGGCGCCCGCTGCGGGTCAAGCTCGGGGTCGATCCGACGGCGCCGGACATCACGCTCGGTCACACCGTCGTGCTGCGAAAGCTCCGGGAGTTTCAGGAACTCGGCCACACCGCGGTGCTCATCATCGGCGACTACACCGCCCGGGTCGGGGATCCCAGCGGCCGCTCGACGGTGCGCCCGGTGCTCTCCGACGCGCAGATCGCGGCCAACGTGGCCACCTACCGCGAGCAGGCGGTCACGGTGCTCGACGCCGACCGCCTCGAGCTGCGCTTCAACGGCGAGTGGCTGGACATGTCGATGGCGTCGCTGTTCGCCCTCGCCCGCACCACCACCGTCGGTCAGCTGCTCGAGCGCTCGGACTTCGCCCGGCGCTACGCCGAGCACGTCCCGATCTCGGTGCTCGAGCTCCTGTACCCGATGCTGCAGGGCTATGACTCGGTCGCGATCGCCTCCGACGTCGAGCTCGGCGGCACCGACCAGACCTTCAATCTGCTGCTCGGCCGCGAGATCCAGCGCGCCTACGACCAGCCCGAGCAGGCGATCCTCACGATGGCGCTGCTCACCGGCACCGACGGCGTGCGCAAGATGTCCAAGTCGGTCGGCAACTACCTCGGCGTCACCGAGTCGCCCGCGGAGATGTACGGCAAGACGCTGTCGATCCCCGATGGCTCGATGACCGAGTGGTACCGGCTGCTGCTCGACGGCTCGCCCGATCCGGCGCTCGCCCCCCGGGACGCCAAGCGCGCTCTCGCCCGCGCCCTCGTCACCCGTTTTCACGATGCCACCGCGGCGACTGCCGCCGAGGCGCAGTTCGACCAGGTCCATGTCCGCCACGAGCTCCCCGACGACATTCCCGAGGCCGCCTACCCCACGGCCACCGGCCCCGTCCACCTGCCCGCGCTGCTCGCGGCCGCGTTCGGGGTCTCGAGCTCCCAGGCACGTCGCTCGCTGAAGGAGGGGGCGGTGAGAATCGACGGGGAGGTCGTCGGCGCCGACACGCTCGACGTCGACCGGGAAGCGGTCGACGGCCGCGTGATCTCCCTGGGTCGGCGGCGGTTTGCCCGGGTGCGCCTCGTCCCCGCGGACTGACCGCGGCGACGCGCCCATCACCGGGCGGCTATATTGACGCCTCGTCGGAGAAGCGTCGTCGATCAGCGGCTGATCACATCAGCCACGAAGTCGAGATCGGGCGCTATACTCTCCGGCCCGGTCTGGAGCCGGTTGGATTGACTCCGGACTGCATCTCTGAAAGAGGAAACCCTTCTCAAGCGGTGCGGCGGTCTTTGAAAACTCAACAGCATGCACACTCTTCGATCGATTCGTCGATCGGGAATTGTGTGTCCAGGTTCGACGCCGTCGATCCCTGGAGTCCTTCGGGAATCCAGATTCGACGGTGCCAAGATTGACCCCGTCTTGCGCCGTCGCTCCACACGTGTACTCGGAGCGACAATGCAGTAGGCGCAAGGGTCTCATCCCACCAGGGATAGACCCAGGACGTGATCGTCGCCGTTGTCGGCATAGTCCGCCAACGTCTACGGCGATCATCTTTTCCTGACGACTCTTTGTGTGAAGTTCTTCACGGAGAGTTTGATCCTGGCTCAGGACGAACGCTGGCGGCGTGCCTAACACATGCAAGTGGAGCGACGAACCGGGCTTCGGCCCGGGGCAAAGCCGCGAACGGGTGAGTAACACGTGGGTAACCTGCCCCGATGACCGGGACAACCCGAGGAAACTCGGGCTAATACCAGATGTGCCCTGCGATCGCAAGATTGTTGGGGAAAGGAAGCTTCGGCCTCCGCATCGGGATGGGCCCGCGGCGCATTAGCTTGTTGGTGAGGTAACGGCTCACCAAGGCGACGATGCGTAGCTGGTCTGAGAGGACGATCAGCCACACTGGGACTGAGACACGGCCCAGACT
>CAZZWJ010000028.1:7284-16161 GCA_964657875.1 uncultured Solirubrobacteraceae bacterium | reverse complement strand
CGTCCTCAGGGTGCTCGGTCATTTGGCGATCTCCATCGGTCTCGGCTGCTGGGCGGCGTGCGGATGCTCGGGACCGGCGTAGACCTTCAGCTTGGTGAGCTGCTTGCGCGCCAGGCGATTGCGCGGCAGCATCCCCTTGACGGCGATCCGGATGACCTCTTCGGGCCGGCGCTCGAGCATCTCGTTGAGCGTCCGGGACTTCAGCCCGCCCGGATAACCGGAGTGGCGGTAGTAGCGCTTGTCGGTGCGCTTCTTGCCGGTGACCGCGATCTTCTCGCAGTTGATGACCACGACGAAGTCACCGGTGTCGATGTGCGGCGTATACGTCGGCTTGCGCTTGCCGCGCAGGGCGTCGGCGATCTGCGTCGAGAGCCGGCCGAGCGTCTGCCCGTTGGCGTCGACGAGCAGCCAGTTGCGCTCGCGGTCGGTGGGTTTGGCGACGTAGGTCTTCATGGCAAGCGTGTCTGCGCTCCCTCAGGGGGAGCGCGGCACGCGGTGATGATAGCCACCCCCCGCGGAGCCCGTCCTAGGCTCGGGTCGTGAACCCCAGGGTGGCGCTGCTGCGGCTCGGATACCGGCTGGCCTCCCGGATATTGGCACTCGTCTGGGTGCTCGCGCGGGTCCGCCGGGCCGGCGTGAAGTGCGTCATCACCGACGGTGGGCGGCTGCTGCTCGTGCGCCACAGCTACGGGTCACGCGCCTGGGATCTCCCCGGGGGTGCGGGCCGCCACGGCGAGTCCGCGTCGGAGATCGCCCGCCGCGAGATGGCCGAGGAGCTCGGCTTCGAGATCCGC
The DNA here is from genome assembly GCA_964657875.1 of uncultured Solirubrobacteraceae bacterium. GTDB lineage: Bacteria > Actinomycetota > Thermoleophilia > Solirubrobacterales > Solirubrobacteraceae > Palsa-465. Next base: position 15,367 of record CAZZWJ010000028.1, on the reverse strand, counting down.
GACTGGCGCGATCTCGGGACCCTGCGCAGCGTCCGCGGCCGCCACCACGTCCGCGTGCTCACCGCCGAGGTGTCGGCGCCGCCCCTGCGTCCGGACCCCGTCGAGCTCCAGACCGCCGCCTGGTTTGACCGCGACCGCCTCCCCCTCTGGATCTCCCCCCTGATGTCGGCCGTGCTGGATCACTGTTCGGTCAGTACGCCGAAGTAGCCCGCGCCCGTCCAAAGCCGCCAAGTGAGTGAGGATGTCGATTTCTCCTGACCGCGAACGTCCCGTCCCAAGCCGCTCGGTGACCGGGGTCGAAAAATTTCCTGATCGCGAACGTCCCGTGATGGGAGGCGCGCCGCACCTCAGAGGAGCGTTTTCAGGAGAGAATTCCCGACCCCGCCGTCACTCCCACTCGATCGTCCCCGGCGGCTTGGACGTGATGTCCAGCACCACCCTCCCGACCTGGCGGATCTGGTTGATCATCCGCAGCGAGATCTGCTCGAGCAGGTCGTAGGGCAGGCGGGCCCAGTCGGCGGTCATCGCGTCGTCGGAGGTGACCGCGCGGATCGCGATCACGTTGCCGTAGGTCCGCTCGTCGCCCTGCACCCCAACGGTGCGGATGTCGGGCAGCACGCAGAAGGACTGCCACAGCTCGCGGTAGAGGCCGGCGCGCCGGATCTCCTCCTGGAGGATCGCGTCGGCCTCACGCAGAACCGCCAGGCGCTCACGGTTGACCGCGCCGCCGACGATCCGGATCGCCAGGCCGGGGCCGGGGAACGGCTGGCGCCAGACGAGGCGCTCGGGCAGTCCGAGCTCGGCGCCGACCGCGCGGACCTCATCCTTGAACAGCGCGCGCAGCGGCTCCACGAGGGTGAACTGGAGGTCCTCCGGGAGGCCGCCGACGTTGTGATGGGACTTGATCGTCGCTGAGCCGGTGCCCCCGCCGGACTCGATCACGTCGGAGTACAGGGTCCCCTGGACGAGGAACGCGACGTCGTCGAGCTTGGCCGCCTCCTCCTCGAAGACGCGGATGAACTCGGCGCCGATGACCTTGCGCTTGGCCTCCGGGTCGCTGACCCCGGCGAGCTTGTCCAGGAACCGGTCGCCCGCATCGACGGCGACCAGCGGGACCTTGAAGTGGTCCCGGAACGCCTTGACGACCTGCTCGCCCTCGTCCTTGCGCATCAGACCGTGGTCGACGAACACGCACGTGAGCCGATCGCCGATCGCCTCGTGCACGAGCAGCGCCGCCACCGACGAGTCGACACCCCCCGACAGGCCGCAGATCGCCCGGCCGTCGCCGACCTGCTCGCGGATCCGCGCCTTCTGATCCTCGATCACCGACTCCGCCGACCAGTCCCGTGAACAGCCGCACACCTCGCCGAGGAAGTTCTCCAGCACCTGCTGGCCGTAGGGGGTGTGCACGACCTCGGGATGGAACTGGATCCCGTAGATCCCACGCTCGGGAGATTGGAAGGCGGCGACCGGCGACGCCGTCGAGGCGGCGAGCGCCGTGAACCCGGGTGGCGGCGCGTACACGGTGTCGCGATGTGACATCCAGCAGCTCTGCGTCGCCGGGGTGCCGGCGAGCAGCCGCCCCGGCTCCTGCACGGTGAGCTCGGAGCGCCCGAACTCGCCGATCTCGGCGCCCTGGACGGTGCCCCCGAGCTCCCGCGCGATCAGCTGCATCCCGTAGCAGATGCCGAGCACCGGGATCCCGAGATCAAGCAGTCCGCGGTCCAGCGGCGGCGCACCGTCGGCGTAGACCGACGCCGGACCACCGGAGAGGATGATCCCCTTGGGCCGCCGGCGGGCGACCTCCTCGACCCCGACGTGGTGGGGCAGCAGCTCGGAGAAGACGCCGCACTCACGCACGCGGCGGGCGATCAGCTGGGAGTACTGACCGCCGTAGTCGAGGACGACGACCTCGTCGACGACCGCCCGCACATCGTCAAGACCATCATCGATCGGAGCCCCCACCGGCGGCGCCGGCGGCTGCGAACCGTCGCCGACGAGCGTCCTCGCCCGCTCACTGCCGGAGGCCGCATCGCTCACTGCGTCCTGCGCCGCCTCGGTTCTCGCTCGGCGGGACCCGGGGGAGGCGTCCGGCAGGGCCCCGGGCTCGACGCTAATCGGTGGCTCCCACCGGGGCGGCGGCGCCGCGAGCGCCCATCCCGACGCCCTGCTCGCGCTGCAGGGACTTGCCCTCGGTCTGCAGCGCCGGGGCGACCATCAGCTCGGCGCGGTTGAACTCGGCGATGTCGCGGTATCCGCAGGTGGCCATCGACGTCTTCAGTCCGCCCATCAGGTTGAAGGTGCCGTCGTTCTCACGCGCGGGACCGGTGATGATCTCCTCCAGCGTGCCGTTCTGCTTGGTGGCCACCCGGGTGCCGCGCGGCAGCGTGGGATGGAACGTCGCCATCCCCCAGTTGTAGCCGTGACCGGGCGCCTCGTAGGCACGGGCGAGCGCGGAGCCGAGCATCACCGCGTCGGCGCCGCAGGCGACGGCCTTGGCGACGTCGCCGCCGTTCTTCATACCGCCGTCGGCGATCACCTTGACGAGCTCGCCGGTCTCCATCATGTGCTGGGAACGGGCGGCGGCGACGTCCGCGATCGCGGTCGCCTGGGGCACGCCGATCCCGAGCACGCCGCGGGTGGTGCAGATCTGACCCGGACCGACTCCGACGAGCACTCCGGCGGCGCCGGTGCGCATGAGGTGCAGACCCGTGTGGTAGGAGGCGCAGCCGCCGACGACGACCGGGACCTCGACCTCGCGGATGAACTCCTTGAGGTTGAGCGGCGGCCGCGACTCGTCGCGCGAGACATGCTCGGCGGAGACGACGGTGCCCTGGATGACGAGGATGTCGAGACCCGCCTCGAGGGCGACCTCGTAGTAGCGGCGGACCTTCTGGGGGGTCAGTGACGCCGCCGCAACCACGCCGTGGGCCTTGATCTCCTTGATCCGCTGGGCGATCAGCTCGGGCTTGACCGGCTCGCGGTAGATGTCCTGCAGCTCGCGGGTGGCGATGTCGGGTGAGAACGTCGCGACGCGCTCCATGATCTCGTCCGCGTTCTCATACCGACACCAGATGCCCTCGAGGTTGAGCACGGCGAGGCCGCCGAGCTTGCCGACCAGGCCGGCGGTCTCCGGCGAGACGACGCCGTCGAGCGCGGCCGCGAGCAGCGGCAGGTCGAACCGGTACGGACCCAGGGTCCAGGAGATGTCGACATCGTCGGGGTCACGCGTGCGCCGCGAGGGCACGATGGCGATGTCGTCGAATCCGTAGGCCCGACGGGCCTTCTTTCCGCGGCCGATCTCGATTTCCATGAGCTGAGAGTAGCCCTCCGTACGGACGGTTGAGGGAGGAGTTCGACGCTCCGCGCCGACGGAGCGGACGGATGCCCGACGGAGCCCCGCCCCGTCAGTCGATTTCGGCGCTCTCGGCGATCTGCTGGACGCTGACGGCGTCGGCCAGTCGCTCGACCCGAGCGGGATCGATGATCCCGGCTCCGAAGTGCTGGGTGGACTCCGCTCCGCAGGCCACCCCGAAGCGCAGACAGTCGACCGGTGAGGCGCCGCCGTAGCGGGCCGACACGTACCCGGCGAGGAACGCGTCGCCGGAACCGACCTCCGAGCGTGACTCCTGGGTGGCGACGCTCACCCGCCAGATCGACGGCCCCTCGTCGCCGTCGATCCGGGCGAAGCATCCGTCGGCGACGGTCATGATCGCCTCGTGGGCGCCGAGGCGAACCATCTCGGCGACCGCCTCACCGCGATCGTGGTCGTCATTGAACTCGTGCCCGACGAGCTCCTCGGCCTCGAGCTCGTTGGGTGAGACGAGGTCGGGCTCCGCGCGCATCGACAGTCGCAGCGGCTCGCCGTCGGAGTCGATCACCGTCGTCACCCCGAGCCGGCGCACGTCGCGGATCAGCGAGAAGTAGACGTCGGGGTCCACGCCGCGCGGAATCGATCCCGCGAACACGCAGATCGACGCCCCCTGTGCGAGGTAGACGAGCTTCTCGTGGAAGATCTCGAGCTCCGCCGCGGAGATCGCCGGGCCGCGCTCGTTGATCTCGGTGTGCACGCCGGTCGTCGGGTCGGTCACCGCGGTGTTCGTGCGCGACTCGTCCTCGATGCGCACGAAGTCGTTGAGGATCGACTCCTCGTCCAGCGCCCCGACGATGCGGCTGCCGGTCGCGCCGCCGGCGAACCCGGTGGCGATCACCGGTTGCCCCAGGCGCTTGATCGCGCGGGCGATGTTCACGCCCTTGCCGCCCGGCATCGTGGTCTGATCGACGGTGCGGTGCCGGCGCCCGGGGGTGAAGCTCGGCACCTCGAGCGTCTTGTCGATCGCGGCGTTGAGGGTGACCGTGATGATCATGCGTCCCACTCCGACTCATACCCGCCTGGGCGCTTGCGACGCAGCATTGCCGCCCGGCCGCCCCGGCGACCGCCGCTACCGAACCCGGCAAACCCCAGGCCGGCCGCTGCGATGATGCAGATGACGATCACCGCGAGCATCCACGGCCGAGTGACGAACCGGGCGGCGAGCGTGAGCCGACTGACCGCGGTGAGCCGGCGACCGAGCACGATCGGCACCCGGGCGAGCGTCCGGGAGCCCTCGCGCACGTCGGCGCTGCCGACGATCGCCCCCGCGGGCAGCGGTCCGCTCAGCTGCCGGGGGAGGTCGAGATGCACGTCGACGTCGCTGTCGCGGCTGAGCACCCGCGTCCAGGAGCGCACCGCCCGCACCGGGACGCGCAGGCCCGGTCGGTCCTTGACCCGCAGACGGGCGAGAACCGCATCGGCCCGCACCGGGGTGCGCAGCGCGAAGTGCGCGTAGCCGTAGTCGAGCAGGGCGAGCGCATCCGCGTCGGAGCCGGTGTCGCTCTGGACCCCGAGCGCGCCGGCGACGAGCTGCAGGCCGTCGCGCCGCCCGGAGGCGACGAGCACCCATCCGGCCTCGGACGTGTGGCCGGTCTTGACCCCCGTCACCCATGGGTACTCGCCGACGAGCAGGTTGAGGTTCTGCACCTGGGTCGCCGGCCCGGTGGTGAGCGTCGCGTGGGCGAGCTTGACCACCCGCGCGAGGAACGGGAAGTGCGCGAGGTCGTAGGCGGCGAGGCGGGCCAGGTCGGCGGCCGTGGAGTAGTTGCCGGGCGTGTCAAGGCCGATCGGAGTCGAGAAGTGGGTGTGGCGCAACCCCAGCCGGCGGGCGTCCGCGTTCATCCAGCCGACGAAGCGGGCCACCGAGCCGTCCCCGACGTTGTCGGCGAGATCCTCGGCGGCATCGTCGGCGCTGGGCAGCATCATCGCGATCACGAGGTCGTGGACGGTCATCCGGTCCCCGGGTCGCAGACCGATCTGGGAGTCGTCGGCGGCCTGGTGATAGTCGGGGTAGGTGAAGACGGTGTCGAGATCGTGGATGTGCTGAAGGGTGACCAGGGCGGTCATCATCTTCGTCGTGCTCGCGATCGATCGCCGCACCTCGTCGTGATCGGCGTACAGCGTCTGGCCGGTCGCCGGGACGTAGAGGGTGGCGGCGCTCAGCCCCACCGGCAGGTCGGGCCGGCGGGCCTGAGCGCGTGCGGGGACGAGGACGAGCGCGGCTGAGAGGCACAGCACGCACGCCAGCGCCGCCCGAATGGCGGCGACCCTCACCTGCGCAGCCTCAGCCGCTGGCCGGTGTGAAGGCTGTAGGGAGAGGTGAGCGTCGGGTTGAGCGCCTCGATCCGGGCCAGCGAGACGCCGCTGCGGTTGGCGATCGAGCTCAGGGTGTCGCCCGCGCGGACCACGTAGCTGCTCGCCTTGGCCGGCCCCTTGGCGGCGTGTGACCGCGACCGGTGCCGTCGGGTGCGCCTCACATGTGCGGCACTGGAGTGGATCGTCGTCCGGGAATGGGTCGCCACGTTGGATTGGACGATGAGAAACACCCCCACGACTACGGCGATGATCGCTATCGGCGCCAGGAGACGCCCCGTTCTGCGCACCATGGCCAGCGCCATCATACCGGCGCCCCGGTCAGCGCTGAAACCGGGTCCACATGGTCAGCTCCCGTAGAGGTTCCACATGAGCTCACGCAGGCGCGCGGCCTCCGCGCGCGCCGCCGCCGCCGGATCGCCGCCCGCCCGGCCCGTGCCCAGATGGGCATCGACGATCGCCCGGCTCGCCGACAGCAGGCCGCCGGCGGGACCGGGCGTGAACGCCGCCTCGAGCTCCTCGGCGCTGCCTCCCTGGGGACCGATGCCCGGCATGAGGATGATCGCGTGGGGTATCGCCTGCCGCAGCCGCGTCAGATGCTCAGGGACGGTCGCCCCGATGACCGCGCCGACGTCGGAGAGCCCGCTGGAGCCGACGTGACCGGCCCCGAGCTCGGCGACGAGCCCGGCGATCGCGTCGCTCACGGTCCCACCGTCGGCGAGCCGGAGATCCTGCAGGTCCCGCGCCCCCGGGTTGGAGGTGCGCACGAGCACGAACGCACCGCCGGCCGCGGCCCGTGCCTCCTCCATCAGCGCCTGCAGCGAGTCGGCGCCCAGCAGCGGGTTGACGGTGAGCAGGTCGACGCCGAGGCCGGGAACGGGGCCGAACGGTCCGTCGGGCACCCCGCCGAAGAACGCCTGCCCGTAGGCGCGCAGCGACCGGTCGAAGTCACTGCGCTTGGCGTCGGCGATGACGAGCAGCCCGCGCTCGTGCGCATCGGACACGACCTCGGCGAGCGCCGCCCAGCCGGGCGCGCCGAGACGTTCAAAGCAGGCGAGCTGGGGCTTGACGGCCACGCACTCGTCACCGGCGGCATCGAGCGCGAGCCGGCAGTGGGCGGCGAACGCCCGACCGGTTCGCTGCGCCGGGCTCGCGGCGTCCGCGACGCCCGGCGGGACATCCGACGTCAGCTCGACCGCCCGCGGCCACAGCCGCGCGGGGTCGGGGTCGAGTCCGAGGACGATCTGGGAGCGGCGCCCGAGGACCCGCTCGTGGATCCGATCGCCGATCGGGGCGCGATCAACGGCGGAGCCCCCGGCGCCGCTTGGGAGCGTCACCGCGGGCCCGGCTCCGCCGATCGTCCCGCGAGTGCTACTTGACGGCCTTCTTCAGCGCGGCGCCGGCCGTGAACTTGGGCACCTTGGAGGCGGCGATCTGGATCTTCTCGCCGGTGGCCGGGTTACGACCCTCACGTGCGCTGCGATCCGACACGCTGAACTTGCCAAAGCCGGAGAACGTCACGTCGCTACCGCGCTTGAGGGCGTCCTCGATCGTCTCCAGCATCGCATCAACCGCGTCGCCGGCATCCTTCTTGCTCAACCCGGCGCGGTCGGCGACCTGGTCTACGAATTCAGACTTCGTCACTGGCTCCTCCTAGAGAGGTTTTGGGAATTGTCGAAGCTAACAGGGGCTGCGGACACCGTCCACGGCGCGACCGCCCCTCGCCGACATTCTCACCAGACCCCGCGGACGACTGCGCGCCGGCCCGCGCGCTTTCCCGCTATTTGCGGCTTTCTCGGCGGTGCCGACGGGCGCCGTCGCCAGAATGACGGCCGTGGAACTTGGACGAATCGCCTGGCTGACCACCGTCGTGGCCTGCCTGACCACGGCCGCCATCCTGCTCTCCCAGGGGTATTACGGCTACGCCGCGGTGACGCTCGCCGTCGCGGCATCGGCGTTCATCAACCTCCTCTGAGGCTCCGCGCTCAGACCCCGTCAGCCGGTGGTCAGACGGCGGCCAGCCACGCCGCGAGCGCTCTCACCGCCTCGCCCCGGTGGCTGATCGCGTCCTTCTCGGCGTCGGTGAGCTGCGCCATCGTACGCCCGCCGAAATCGCCGTCGGGCACGAACCCCGGGTCGTAGCCGAACCCGCCCGCGCCCGACGCCGTCGCCGCGAGCGTCCCCGTGCAGAAGCCGTGGACGACGTGCTCCCGGCGCGAGATCGGGTCCACGAACGCGATCGCGCAGACGTAGCGCAGGCGACTGTGAGCGGGTGCCTGGTCGAGCAGCATCGCGAGGTTCTCGGCGTCGGTCGCGTGCTCCCCGGCGAAGCGTGCCGACCGCACCCCGGGGCGACCACCGAGGGCCGCCGCCTCGATCCCGGAGTCGTCGGCGACG